>NZ_JBHWVM010000018.1:0-100429 GCF_042736805.1 Streptomyces sp. NPDC060031 | reverse complement strand
CCGGCTCAAGGCCGCCGCGTTCGCCCACCTCGACTACCCCGGCGCCCGCCAGGCGATCCAAGTCGTCAGGTGGCGGCGCGAGATGAGTACCGGCAGACTGACCATCGAGCGCGTCTACCTGATCACCAGCCTGAGCGTCTTCGACGCCACCAGCGCAGAGCTCTCCACCTGGATCAGGGGCCACTGGGGCATCGAGAACCTCTTGCACCACGTCCGCGACCGCACGTTCCGTGAGGACGACTCCAAGGTCCGCACCGGCACCCTGCCCCGAGCCATGGCCTCCTTGCGCAACCTCGCCATCGGCATCTTCCGCCAGGACGGCCGGACCAACATCGCTGCCGCCGTCCGCCATACCGGCCGCGACTACCACCGGCCCCTACAGGCCCTCGGCCTCACCTGACGAACCCGGACAGATTTCGATCATGCAATGACCCTGGGACCCGTCGTGCCGTGATGCCCCTGCGCCGGGAATTCCTCGCGCTCGCCGCGCTCATCGCGCTTCCTCCGGCACCGGATACGCAAAAGAGCCCGGTCGGCCCGGCGGCGGGGAATGGGGATAAGGCCCTGAAATTCTCTGCCGCCTGACCTTCGCTCGGCTCATGAATCCATTGCGCGCAGACGCGCCCCAAGCAGGGGTGAGCGCGATGCCGCGGCGGCTCGGCCCTTCGAGTCAGGCCGGTGACCTGCCGCGCGTGCCGAGCACCGCGCCAGCCCGTCGGCATCCGGGCTGACCTGCGCGTCCGGTCGGCGTGCGCCGACTCGGCGCCCTGCGCACGGCACCGCCATATCCGGACATTCGGCAAGTGGGGGTGCCATGGGGCGCCTCCCCCCGGCGCGACCCGATTTACCTGGGGAATGCGAACCCCACGCCTGCCGCGAAGAGTTGTTTTCTGACCGTTTCCGGCCACCTGCTCTTGAGGTGACACCGTCATCGTTGCGTAAGTTCTGTCCGGGCCCACGCTCCTGCGTGCAGCGCTTCATTCAGAATTCAAACATACTCTCCAGCAAGGCCGAATAGTCATTCATCAGCTTTCTGATCTCATACGCCATGCCCGTGAGCACTCCCCCTTCTACGCAGACCTCTACGCCTCCCTGAAGCCCGACGTGGACTGCCTCCTGGACCTCCCCGTCGTGGATCAGGAAGAGTTCTGGGCCGCGAACGCCCTGCAGGGCAACCGGGTCCTGACCGCCCCGCTCACCGAGGCGGCCGTGTTCAAGACCGGTGGCACCACCGGTGCTCCGAAGTTCTCGTTCTACACCCGGGACGAATGGCAGGAGTTCGTCACCGCCTTCGGCGCGGGGCTGGTCGAGGCGGGGCTGCGGTCCGGGCACCGGGTGGCGGACCTGTTCTACGCCGGGGAGCTGTACGCCAGCTTCCTCTTCGTCCTCGACTCGCTCGCCCACGCCCCCGTCGGCAACGTGCGGCTCCCCATCGGCGGCCGCGCCCCGCTGGAGTCGACGATCCCGGCACTGCGCGACTTCGCCGCGGACGTGGTGGCGGGCACCCCCACCACCCTGTGCCGGCTCGCCGAGCAGCTGATCTCCACCGGGGAGCAGCTGCCCGCCGTGGAACTGCTGTTCTTCGGCGGCGAGGCGCTCTTCAGCGACCAGCGCAGGCTGCTGGCCGCCGCCTTCCCCCGCGCCGAGGTCCGCTCGCTCGGCTACGCGAGCGTCGACGCGGGCCTGCTCGGCTGCCCCGTACCCGGAGCGGACCCACGCACGCACCGCGCCTTCACCCCGCACTCCGTCGTCGAGATCCTCGACGAGAGCACCGGGGAGCCGATCTCGGAGGCGGGCCGGCCCGGACGCGTCGTGGTGACCAGCCTCTTCCGCACCCTCATGCCGATCATCCGCTACCCCGCCGGCGACCGCGCCGAGTGGACGGACCCCGGCGCAGGGCACTTCCGCGTCCTCGGCCGGTCCGAGGAGGGGGTGCGCGTGGGCCCCGTGGCGCTGTACCACCAGGACGTACAGGCCGTACTCGCCGCGGCGGACGGGCAGGGCCTGATCGTCGGGTCGCAGCTCGTCGTACGCCGCTGGGACGGGCGGGACGGCCTGATCCTGCGCCTGGCCACCGCCCCGGGGGGAGGCGAGGACCCGGCCCGGCTCAGCGCGCTGGCCGAAGCCGTGGTCGACGGACTGTACGCGGCCCGCCCGCACTTCCCCGACAGCGTGGCCAACCGCTTCGTGCACCCGCTCGCGGTGGAGTGGGTGCGCCACCGCGGCCTCGCCGTCAATTCCCGCTCCGGCAAGCTCATCCGCGTCCTCGACGAGCGGCCGACCACCTCATGACCCCCGCCCCCGGCCGCCGGGCCCCCGTCATCGAACGGGCCGGCTGCGCCGACATCGCCGATCTGCGCCACCTCTACTACGCCGTTTACGGGCCGCACTACCCGGTGGCGCTGGGCACCGACCCGGCGGAGATGGCCCGGCTCATCCAGGACCCGCACACCCTCTGGCTCGTCGCGCGCTGCCCGCGCAGCAACGCCCTCGTGGGCTCGGCCGCCGTCCACGGTGAGCCCGGCAGCCGCCTGGGCCGCCTGGAGGGACTCGCCGTCCACCCCGACCACCGCGGTGGCGGCCTGGCCGCGCAGCTCACCGAGCGGCTGTGCGAGCGGACGCTGGGCACCGGCCGCCTCGACTCCGTCTACGCCACCGTACGGACCGTCAGCGCCGGGCCCCAGCGCGTCTTCGCACACTGCGGCTTCCGGCCGATGGGACTGCTGGCCAACGCCGTTGCCCTCGGCTCCCGCGAAAGCCTCGCGCTCTACGCGCGTCACTCCCCCGGCGTGCTGGAGCGGCGGGTCCCGGTCCCCGAGGTGCCCGCGCCGCTGACGCCGCTCCTGCGCACCGTCGAGCGCGGCCTGGGCATCAGCTACGCGGGGACCCGGGTCGCTCCGCCGTCCCCGGGGCTCCCGTCGCCCCCGGCGCCCGATCCCGCAAGCGGCGTACGGCTGGAGCTGATCGAGGCGCCGGCCTTCGTGCGGCGCCGCTTCGACGAGCACTTCCCCGACGCCGCCCAGTGGTTCTATCCGCTGCACACGCCCAACACCCTGCTGGCCGCCGACGACGGCAGCTTCGAGGTGTACGCCTGCCTCAACCGGAGCGGGGGCTACTGCTCCCTGCTCGCCGCCTACCCGAGCCCCGCCGCGGCCGCCCATCTGGAAGCGCTGACGCACGCCCTCACCCGCGCGGGCGCCGGTTACGTGGAGGCCCTGGTGCCCCTGGCGCACCGCGCCGCGCTCTCCGCGTTCCTCTCGCAGGGCTTCCTGCCCAGCGCGCTCTACCCGGCGATGCGCCGCGAGGCCGACGACAGGTTCCACGACTACGTCGTCATGTCCCGCACCGCCGAACAGATCGACTTCCGCGGCATGGTCGTCGACGCCCCTCTCCAGCCCTACCTCGACGCCTACGTGTCGGCTTGGTCTTCGCGATACCTCCCCGTCCAGCCCCTACCGGAGGTGGCTCCGTGACCCCCGTGTCCCCTGTGAACCCCCATCTCGCCCCCGTCGCCGTCCCCGACCCGGCGCTGCTGCCCCGGGTCCAGGAACTGTGCGACCTCACCGACCCGTACGCCGTCGGCCCCGCCGAGGACGCGCTGTTCAGCGCCGCCATGGCGGAGATCAACGCCTGGCACGCCGACCGGTCGCCGTTCTTCCGGAGCCTGTACGGGGCCACGGGTCTCGGTGAGAAGTACGGTGCGCCGCTCGTCCACGCGAACCTCTTCAAGCGCCACGAGCTCCTGTCCGTCCCGCGGGAGGACGTACACCTGCACCTGACCTCGTCCGGTACGACGGGCCAGAAGTCGCAGATGTTCTTCGACCGGTGGACGATCCGCTCCGCCCAGCGCATGGTCGCCCGGATCTTCGACCACAACGGCTGGATCACCCCCGCGCAGGAGGTCAACTACCTCCTGTACAGCTACGAACCCGCCCGTGACCTCAACCTCGGCACCTCCTTCACCGACAACTACCTCTGCGACTTCGCCCCCGCCCGCCGGGTCGAGTACGCGCTGCGCACCACCGGCAAGGGCGGCCACGAGTTCGACCCCTTCGGCTGCGCGTCCGCGCTCCAGCGCTTCGAGCGGGACGACGCCCCCGTACGGATCCTGGGCTTCCCCGCCTTCCTGTGGTTCACCCTGGAGCGGATGCGCGCCCTCGGAACGCCGGCCCTGAGCCTGCCCGAAGACTCCCTGGTCGTCCTCGGCGGCGGCTGGAAGGGCAACGCGGACCGCCGGATCGGCAAGGACGAGCTGTACGGGCGCATCACCGAGCAGTTGGGCATCCCCGCCGAGCGGATCCGCGACACCTTCGGCTCCGTCGAGCACTGCGTCCCGTACGTCGAATGCGACCACCACAGCCTGCACGCGCCGGTCTGGTCCAGGGTGTCCGCCCGTTCCACGCGGACCCTGGAGCCCCTCCCGTACGGGGAGGCCGGCTATCTGCACCTGGTCTCGCCGTACATCACCTCCGTACCGGCGCAGAGCGTCGTCATGGGCGACCTCGCCACCGTGCGGCCGGGCAGCGCCTGCGGCTGCGGGCTGGAGACCGACTGGTTCACCGTCCACGGACGGGCCGGAGTGAGCCGCAACCGCAGTTGCGCCGTGGCCGCCGCCGAACTGATGAAGGGAATGTCGTGACCTCAATGACCCCGGTGACCGCGAGCCCCGGAGCACACCACCACTACTGGCAGGGCGCCTTCGTCGACGACGAGGAGGCGGGGCGGCGCCTGGCCGGCCTGCCCGCGATCGTCGAGGCGGCCCTGGCCGTACCGCTGGAGACCGAGACGGTCCTGGCCGCGTGCGACGCCCTGGCCACGGCCCTGCGCGATCCGGCGCACCCCGTCTCCGCGAGGCTGGCCGAGCACATACCCACGGACGGCGACGGCGACGGCGAGGCCGATGCCGCGGCCGGCTCCGCCGTCCTCGCCGAACTCGCCTGCCTCCTGGGCCGCGACGAGCTCACCCGCAAGGTCCGCCGCGAGCTCGGCTCGGCCGCACCGCAGCGGCTGAACCGCCCCGACGCCAAGGAGACCGTGTACGAGGCGTGGGCCCCGGTCGGCCTCGTCGCCCACATAGCGCCCGGCAACGGCGCGGCCGTCGCCCCGCTCAGCCTGGTCGAGGGCCTCCTCGCCGGCAACGTCAACGTCCTCAAGACGAGCAGCGACGACACCCTCCTCGCCCAGCACCTGCTCGCCGAGCTTGCTGCCTTCGACGCGACGGGGGCCATCGCGGAGCGCGTGGTCGTCCTGCGTTTCCCCTCTTCACGCCAGGAGTGGCTGCGCCTGATGTGCGCGCCCGCGGACGCCGTTGCCGTATGGGGCGGCGAGGCCGCCGTCGAAGGGGTAGCCGCCCATGTACCCGCCGGCTGCCGCCTGGTGGAGTGGGGGCACAAGATCTCCTTCGCCTACCTCACGCGGGACGCCTGGGACGATCCGCGGACGCTCGCCGCACTGGCCGCGGACGTCTGCCTGTACGAGCAGCAGGCCTGCTCCAGCCCGCAGGTGGTGTACATCGACACCGAGGACGCCGAGGAGGTCTTCGCCTTCGCGGACCGCTTCGCCGGCGTGCTCGCCACGATGCCGCCGCCGCCCCCGGGGGACGTGCCGGGCACCGCCGAGGACGCCGAGATCACCACCACGGAGATGATCGCGCGCCTGGAGGAGCACCTCGGGCTGACCCGGGTACGCGCCGCCGCCGACGGTTCCTGGCGCGTCCTGGCCGACGTGCGCCCGGCGCTGACGGCCTCTCCGCTGCACCGCAGCGTGTGGGTCAAGCCGCTGCCCCGCAAGCAGCTGATCCCCACGCTGCGACCCATGCGGCGCTACCTCCAGACCGCCGGCATCGCGGGCAGCCGCCCGGACATCGCGGAACTGTCCCGCACGGTCCTGGCCGCGGGCGCCACCCGTATCGCGCCCGTCGGCGCCATGACGGCCGGCTACTCGGGCGAGCCGCACGACGGGGTCTACGCCCTCCAGCGCTACAGCCGCCGGGTCGCCGTACGGGCCGACGAGCGCTTCGCCGCCACGGCCTGCCTCGACGACCTGACCGGGCCGGTGGAGTTCCCGCCGCCCACCGGCCCGCTGCGCGACAAGGACACCGTCCAGGAGCTCAACGCGCAGGTCGCCGCGCACGATGCGGAGCTGTACTTCCGCAGCGGCGGCAGCACCGGGGCCCCCGCCCTGTCCCTCTTCAGTTACGAGGACTACGACACCCAGATGCACGCCGCCGCCCGCGGCCTGCTGGCCGCCGGCTACGACCCGGCGCGCGACCGGACCGCCAACCTCTTCTTCTGCGGCGGCATGTACGGGAGCTTCATCAGCTTCTTCTCCATCCTGGAACGGCTGGGCGGGGTGCAGTTGCCGATGGCCGCGGGGACGGACCACCGGGCCACGGCCGAGATGCTGGTGGCCCACGGGGTGGACACGCTCTTCGGCATGCCCTCCTACCTGTGGCAGCTCCTGAACGAGGAGGAGGAGCTGCTGCGTTCGTACGGTGGCATCCGGAAGATCTTCTACGGTGGCGAACACGTCAGCGAAGGGCAGCGCGCGCACCTGGCCGAGACCTTCGGCATCGAGGTCCTCCGCTCCCTCGCGTACGGCAGCACCGACCTGGGTCCCCTCGGGTACCAGTGCGAGCAGAGCACGGGGAGCGTCCACCACCTGCACGCCGACCTGCACACCCTGGAGATCCTCGACGTCGACGAGGACCGCCCGGTGGCGGCGGGCGAGACGGGCCGGCTGGTGTTCACCACGCGGGCGCGGCGCGGGCAGAGCCTCGACCGGTACGTCATCGGCGATCTCGGCCGCGCGCTGCCGGGCCGGTGCGCCTGCGGCAGCCGTTCGCCGCGCTTCGAGCTTCTCGGGCGGCTCGGCGACGTGATGCGGGTGGCGACCTACCTCCTCAACTACCGCCGCTTCGTGGCCATCGCCTCGGAGCGGCTGGGCCATCGCGGGGAGATCCAGGTGGTGCTGACCGGCGGCGCTGCCCGCGAGGGGCTCACCGTACGGATGGAACACGCGGCGGAGGGGTCAGCCGGCGGATCGGCGGAGGCGGTCCGCGCGGCCTTCCTGGACGGCTATCCGGAGCTGCGCTCTGCGGTGCGGGAGGGGCTGCTCGACCTCACCGTGGAGAGCGTGGACGGCGACGCCCTGGAGCGCACGGCGACGAGCGGCAAGCTGCGGACGGTGGTGGACCGCCGGAGGTAGGAGGGCGGCCGGCTCTTGCCGTGGGCGGCGGTGCGGATCGCCCCGCCGCCCCGGGGAGCAGGGTTCGTGACCTGGAACCCCCTTGCCGGAGACGGCGGGCCACCGCCGGTCAAGCCACCGTCCGGTCGTGCTGTCGCCGCACCATCTCGGAGATCCAGACGGGCGTCTTCACCACGTAGTTCACGCACCGCGCGTGTCTTCGGGTCCTCGAGCGCGGCCAGCTCGGCCATGACCTCGGCCGACGCCGTCTCGGCCACCTCGGCAACCTGTCCTCACGTGCGGGATTCAGCCTACGACGGAAGTCGGCCGTGCGGCCGGGTGAGCGTGAGGTACCCCCAGGTGACCAGGGACAGCCAGGCGGTGGCGAAGAGCCAGCCGCCGAGCACGTCGCTGAACCAGTGCACCCCGAGGTAGACGCGGGTCAGGCCCACCGCCGCGGCCCAGGCGGCGGTGAGTGCCACGGCGGTTCGCGGCACCCGGGTGCCGCGCAGGAACAGCGCGGCGATCAGGAGCCCGGCCGTCATCGTGGCGGTACTGGTGTGGCCGGACGGGAAGGACCAGCGCGAGGCGTGGGTGGCCCAGTCCGCGACCGCGGGGCGCGGACGGGCGATCAGCCACATGACGTACCACCGCACGGCCTGGCCCGCGGCGAGGCACAGGGCGAGGCCGGCCGCGGTGGTGACGCGCTGGCGGGCCGTGCGGCCCGCGAGCAGGCCCGCCAGGAGGAGCAGGGCGTACGGGACGACTCCGGTGCCGGTGTCGGTGATCAGGCGCGCCAGGACCGCGGCGGCGGCCGGCCGGTGCTCCCGCGACCAGTGGGTCAGTCCCGTGTCGCCCGGCAGCGGCCGGCTCGGGCCCGCCCGGATCACCCACGCGGCGAGCAGGGCGAAGAGCACCGCGGCGACCGCGGCCAGCCACCCGGCGGTACGGGCTGCGGAGCGGGTACGGGTCATGCCGCGGTCAGGAGCGGTCGAAGCGGACCGCTCCCCAGCCGCCCGGCGAGCGCACTCTGACGGCGCCGGACGGCGCTGCCGGCGGCGAGGGCCACGAGGGCTCCGACGAGGCAGCCGGCCAGCACGTCGTGCGGGTAGTGCACGCCCACCCAGACGCGGGAGGCGGCCATCAGCGCCGCGGCCACCAGGGCGACGGCGCCGGCCCTGCGCGACACGAGGAGCAGCGCGCAGGCCGCCGCGGTGGCGAGGGCGGCGTGGTTGCTGGGGAAGGACCAGTCGCCGGGCGCGGGGCAGGCCTCCAGGGTGGCCACGCCGAGGGTCCGGCACGGCCGGTCCTCGCGGACGGCGAGCTTCAGCAGGTCGTCGACGCCGAAGGCGAGGAGGGTGATCGGCGGGACCGCCAGCGCCATGACCGCCCGGGGGTGGCCGGCGCGCCGGGCCCGCCACCACGCGGCGAGCATGAGCAGCGCGAAGAGCCCCAGGCCGTACACCGACCAGGCGGCGATGACGGTGTCGAACGGGCCGGGCGCACGGTGCGCGAGGCCGACCACGTCGAGGTAGGCACGGCCGTCGATGGCCGAGCCGTCGTACCCGGGAACGGGATCCATCGGGTGGCCTCTCACTGGATTCGGGTGGGATGGAAATCGAGCGACTACAGCCGTGTAGACGGTCCATCGCACTGTAGACGATCACCGGGCACGAGGGCGCGAGGCGAAGGCAATGACCGGGTCAACAACACACCGCGGCCGTGGAACGGATCTTGCTCCGGCACTCTCTAACCGGGTACGCACCCGGGCGCGGTGCCGCCGGGCCCCTGGGCCGGGCCGAGATGCGACAGAGAGCCTTCCCGATCCATGAGTCTGACGAGTGCCACGCTCCTCGTTTTCACCCTGTGCTGCACGGCTCTGCTGTTCGCGGCCACCGTCTGGCTGTGGCCGCGGCTGGCGCGGCAGGGCTGGAGACCGGCACTGGGCCGGGTCGGGCTGGTCCTCGCCGTGCAGGCGCTGGTGTTCTCCTCGATCGGACTCGGGGTGAACAGGAGCCTGCTCGTCTACGGAACCTGGGACGACCTGCTCGGCACCGCGAGCCCGTCCGCGCTCATGGCCCAGGACCCGGCCGGTGACGCGCTGGTGAAGGTCATCGGCCGGCAGCACCCGGACGTTCCCGGCGGCATGACACCGCAGATCGGCGGCGAGATCCAGAAGGTGATGGTGCAGGGCCGGCAGTCCAAGGTCGCCACCCCCGCCTACGTCTACCTGCCGCCGGAGTACTTCCAGAAGGGGAACGAGAAGAGGACCTTCCCCGCCGCCGTCGTACTGACCGGCTTCCCGGGGACCGCGGAGAACCTGCTCAAGCCCCTGCCGTACCCCAAGACGGCCTGGACGCTGGCCAAGCAGAAGAAGATGCAGCCGATGATCCTGGTCCTGATGCGGCCCGCCGTCGGGCCGCGCAACACCCAGTGCGTCGACGTTCCGGACGGCCCCGCCAGCGAGACCTTCTTCTCCGCCGATCTCCCGCAGGCGATATCCGGCGCCTACCGGGTCGGCACCTCGGCCCGCAACTGGGCCATCATGGGCGATTCCACTGGGGGTTACTGCGCCCTGAAGGTCGCCTTGCAGCATCCCGAGCACTATGCGGCCGGTGTCGGCCTGTCGGCGGACTACAAGCCCGAGATCGACAGGGACTCCGGCGACCTGTTCCACGGCAACAAGGACGAGGAGAAACGATCCGACCTGCTGTGGAGCCTGGACCACCTGCCACAGGGCACGTCCTCCTTCCTGGTGACGACCTCCCTGCAGGGCGAGAGCAACCTCGGCCCGACACGGAAGTTCGTCGAGAAGGTGAAGGACCCGGCGCGCGTCTCGTCCATCACCCTCGACCACGGCGGCCACAGCTTCAACACCTGGAAGCGGGAGATCCCGCCGTCCCTGGAGTGGCTCGGCGGCCGCCTCGCGGCCGAGTGACCCCCGACCCGGCCGGACGGCTGCTTCCGTTCGGCAGCGGCGGCGACGGAACACCTCCCCGAGGAGGGCCCTGCCCGAGTCTCGATGAACGGGGAATCGAGCAGGCCGAGACACGGAACCGCGGCGCCAACGGGCCCGGGCGGAGCAAGCCGCCCGGGCCCGACACGTCTCGCGCCGCGCCGCGAGCCTCGCCACGCCTCGCCGCTCACAGCGGAGGCAGCAGCCCGAACTGTCCGAGCACCCCGGCGAGGTCCCAGTAGAGGGACTCGTGCTGAATCCGGCCGTCATCGGAGAAGCGGTAGACGGTCGAACCCGACATGGAGAAGGCCTTGCCCTTCGCGAGCGCGGCGAGCTGCGGGGGCAGCCCGTCGAGCGCGCCCTCCAGGGTGCCCGACATGGTCCACTCGCAGGCTCCGGCCCGGTGGTCCGCGAAGACCCCGCGGATCTCCATCCGGGTGTCCGGTATCGCGGCCACCCAGGAGCGCACACCCGCCTCCAGGCCGGCGCGGCCGCGCCAGAAGGAGTCGAGGGGCACGTCCCAGGAGACGGCGTCGTCGGTGTAGCAGGCGAGCCAGCCGTCCGCGTCGGCCTCGGTGATCGCGGCCAGGCAGGTGCGGACGAGTGCTTCGTTGCGGTGCATGGGTGCTCCGGTTTCGGGACGGGACGCCCCGTACGGAGCGTCAGGAGGGCTCGGTCGCCCGCAGGATGGAGGAGAGGGTGCGGTCGAGGATGTCGGGGACTTCCTTGACCTTGAGGTGTCGTGCGTCGGCCTCGGCGGCCGCCGCGTGCAGCAGGCTGTAGAAGGTGGTCACCAGCCAGGCCAGCGGGAGGTCGGTACGGAACACCCCTTCCGCCTGGCCGCGCACCAGGACCCGCTCCACGCGTGCGAGCACCTTCTCGTGGTGCGCGCGGCGGCGGGCCGGCGTGATGACCCCCTCGGAGGCGGCGAGCAGGAACGCGTGGCGCTCCAGGATGCGCCAGCCGGACCGTACGAGCCGGGAGAACGCCTCGTCGGCCGGGCCCTCGTCGAGCCCTTGGGCCTGCAGGGCGGCGTCCGCCTGGCCGACGGAGTGGTCCAGCACCGCGTCGAGCAGGGCCTCGCGGGACGGGAAGTGCGCGTACAACGTGACCCGGCTGACCCCGGCCGCACTGGCGACGGCGGTCAGGCTGACGTTGGGGTCCTGACGGAAGCAGTCGATCGCGGCGGCGACGATGGCCGCGATGCTCCGCTCCGCATCCGCGCGGCGGCGGGGTTCCTCCCGCTCGGCGGCAGGGGTTCGGCGTACTTTTTGATGCGGCGTGGACATGGGTGGGAGCGTATGTCACCTCCTTCGCGGCGTGCCAGGCCGCCGCGGCCGGCGGCCTGGCACACAGCGGCGTCTCGAGTGGAACTCGGTCAGGTGCCGACGCGGCGGGGGCCCGATGCCTGCGCGGGCGTCCGTCCGGGCCGCTCCGCCCGTTCCGTCTTCGCCGGGGCGTCGGTGTCGCCCGTCCTGCCCTTGGGGAAGAGCAGCAGGGAGATGGCGATGCCGGCGACGGCGACGCCCGCGCCGGTGAACATCGCGGGCGCCATGCCCGAGACGTACGCGGAGCGTGCCGCCTCGGCCAGCGCCTGCCCTGCCTGGGCCGGCAGCTGACCGGCGACCGCGAAGGCGGCGCCCACGGAGTCGCCCGCGGCGTTCAGGGCGGATTGCGGCAGTCCGGCGGCGGCCCGGCTGGCGGCCAGTTCGTCGCGGTAGGTGGAGGCGAGCAGGCTGCCGAGCACGGCGACCCCGAGCGCGGAGCCGAGCTGCACGGCCGCGCTGTTGGTGGCGGATCCGACGCCCAGGTCGTCCTCGGGGAGGGAGCCGACGATGGCGTCGCTGGTCGGTCCGATGATGAAGCCGGCGCCGAAGCCGAGGAAGAGCATGGCGGCCAGGGCCCGGCCGTAGCCGTCGCCGTCGCCGGTGGTGGCGAGGATCAGCAACGAGACCGCGGCGAAGGCGAGACCGGCGGCGGCCAGCCAGCGGGTGCCCACGCGCTGGCCGAGGAACGACGCGAGCGGGGCGGCGACCAGGATGATCAGGGCGGTCGGCGCGATCCGCAGCCCGGTCGCCCCGGCGTCGTAGCCGAGGACGAACTGGAGGTACTGGACCAGCACGAACAGTGCTCCCAGCAGCGACAGCAGGCCGAGGAAGACCAGGATGTTGCCGATGGCCAGGCGCCGGTGCGCGAAGATCCCCAGCGGGAGCATGGGCTCCCGCGCGGTCCGCTCGCGGACCAGGAACCCGGCCAGCAGCAGCACCGAGACGGCGAAGCCCGCCAGCACCTTCGCACTGCTCCAGCCCTCGACCGGGCCCTCGATGACGGCCCACAGGAGCGTGCCGACACCGAGTACGGAGAGCAGGGCGCCCGGCAGGTCCAGCCGCCGGGCGACGGCGGCCCGCGAGTTCGGCACCATCGTGATGGCCGCCGCCAGGGCGATGAGGCCGATGGGTACGTTGATCAGGAAGACCGAGCCCCACCAGAACCGGCCGAGCAGCCAGCCGCCGGCCAGCGGCCCCATGGCCAGGCCCACCCCGATCATGGCGGACCAGAGCCCGATCGCCTTCATCCGCTCGGCGGGGTCGGTGAAGACGGCGCCGATGATGGAGAGGGTCGCGGGCATGATCAGCGCCTCGCCTACGCCCATCACCCCGCGGGCGGTCATGAGTTGGGCCGTGCCGTCCGCGAAGGCGGCGACGGCCGAGGCGCCGGAGAAGAGGACCAGGCCCGACAGGAAGACGGGTTTGCGGCCGAAGCGGTCGGCGAGGCTGCCCGCGAAGAGCATCAGGCCGGCCGCCATCAGGCTGTAGATGTCCACCAGCCACTGCAACTCACTGGTGGACGCGCCGAGTTCGTCGACGAGCGTGGGCAGGGCGACGTTCAGCACGGTGACGTCGAGCCCCACGATCAGCAGACTCAGGCACAGTACCGCCAGGATCGGCCAGCGCAGCGGGTGGCCTGCCGCGCCCGGTGGGGCCGCAGCGGGTGACGGGGACGGCACGGAACGCACGGCGAACTCCTTAAGTTGAACAGTACTGTTCGGGTTCAGAGTAGCGCCGAGCCGGACTCAAGTCGAACAGCGCTGTAAAGTTTCACCGTCAGGCGGGGGTGCGGGCCGGGGCCGCCGCCGGGACCAGGGTGCGCGAGACGCTGCGCAGCTTCTCGCAGGTCTCCTCGAACTCCCTCTCCGGGAGCGACTGTTCGACGATCCCCGCACCCGCCCGCAGCCAGGTGCGGCCGCCCTGGCGGAAGACCGTACGGAGCACGAGCGCGGCGTCCAGCGACCCGTCACTGCCCACGGTGAGCACCGCGCCGCTGTACAGGCCGCGCGGGCCCGTCTCCAGCCGCCGGATGGTCCGGTACGCGGCCCGCTTGGGCACGCCCGAGGCGGTGACGGCGGGGAACACGGCGGCCAGCGCGGGCCACGGGCCCCGGTCCCCGCGGGAGAGTTCGCCGCTGACCCGGGAGGCGATGTGCTGGACGCTGCCGCGCTCCTTGACCGACATGAACTCCTCGGCCCGCACCGAGCCCTCGCGGCAGACCCCCGCCATCTCCTCCCAGGCCACCTGGACGGATATCGCGTGCTCGTAGATCTCCTTGGCGTCGGTGAGCAGTTCCGCGCGGCGGGCCGCGTCCGCGGCGCGGTCGCCGCTGAGTGCGCGGGTGCCCGCCAGGGGCTGGGTGGACACGCGGCCGTCGGCCGAGACCTCCACGACGGTCTCGGGACTGAAGCCGGCCGCCTCGATGCCGCCGAGGTCGAGCAGGAAGGAGCGTGCGGGCGAGTTGGCCGACCGGCCCGTCAGGTAGGTAGCCGGCAGGTCCAGCTCCCCCTCCACGGGGACGGCGCGGGACAGGATCACCTTCTGGAGTTCGCCGCCCCGGATCGCCGCGACCGCGCTCGCGACACCGTCGCGGTACGCGCCTTCGGCCGGGCCCCCCAGATCGACCGGCAGGGGGGTGAACCCGCCCTGGAGCGGCTCGGGTTCGGCCGTGTCCAGCAGGGCGCGCACGATCGCCTCGCCGGCCGCGTCGGAACACCGGATCTCGGCGCCCTCCGCCGACAGGCGGATCTCGGTCCGGGGGACGACCAGGTGCACCAGCGGCTCCTCGCCGAGTTCGGCCGTCTCACCCGCCAGGGCGTACGACAGCTCGAAGGCGGCCCAGCCGTAGGCCCGCCAGTGCGCGAAGGGAAGCGAGGACAGCAGGTGGTGCACGGTTTCGAGCGGATCGCCCTGCCAGGAGGTGCGGGTACGGATGCCGTCGTGGTCGAGCGTCACATGGGTCCGGTCGGCCACCAGGCGGGCCCGGACCCCGCCGGCGTACCACCAGGCACCCTCGCGTTCGTAAACCATGTACTCGCCGCCCGCGCCGTGCAGGCCGGCGCGGGCCAGCCGGACCGCGGCCTGGGCCGGGGTGCCGGAGAAGGGGATGCGACCGGTCCGGGGCGACACGGTGGTGATGGACATGCGTGGGGTCTCCTTCATGAACTGCGGAGTTCGGTGGTGCCGTGCGGTGGTGCGGTGCGGTGGTGCGGTGAGGTGCGGTGCTGCCGTGCGGTGGGACCGGCCGGAGGCCGCGGACTTCAGCTCCGGCGGGTGGCGGCTTCGGCCGCGCGCCGTGCGAGGAGGCGCTTGTCGAGCTTCCCGACGGCGGTGAGGGGCAGGGAGCCGACGAAGTGGACCAGGTCGGGCTTCTTGTACGGGGCGAGTCCGCGCTCGTCGAGGAAGGCGTCGAGGCCGCCCGGTCCGAAGACGTCCGCGTCGGCGTCCGCCCCGGCGGGGAGTTCGCCCGGACCGGCGCTCCTCTCGCGCAACACGACCCAGGCGCAGGTGCGTTCGCCGAGGTAGTCGTCGGGTACGGGGACCACCGCGGCGTCCAGGACCGCGGGATGGGCGCGCAGGTGGCCTTCGAGCTCGTCGGAGGAGACCTTGTCGCCGCCGCGGTTGACGAGGTCCTTGCGCCGCCCCTCGACGACGATGTCCCCGCCCGGCAGCATCCGTACGAGGTCGCCCGTGCGGTAGAAGCCGTCCGCGGTGAACGCGGTGCGGTTGTACTCCTCGGCCCGGTAGTAGCCGCGCAGGGTGTACGGGCCGCGGGTGAGCAGTTCGCCGACCTCGCCGCCGGGGACGTCACGGCCGTCGGTGTCGACCACGCGGATCTCGTCGTCCGGGCTGAGCGGGCGGCCCTGGGTGGTGGCGGTGCGCTCGGCGTCGTCACCGGGCCGGGTCATGCACAGCAGTCCCTCGGCCATGCCGAAGACCTGCTGGAGCTCGCATCCCAGGGTGGACTGGACGCGCCGGGCCGTCTCCGGCCCGAGGCGGGCGCCGCCCACCTGGAGGAGGACCAGGCTGCCGAGATCCTCGGGGCTCCACTCGGCCGCCTGGGACCAGAGTGCGGCGAGCGGGGGCACCACGGCGGTCACGGTGACCCGGTGCCGCTCGATCAGCGGGAAGACCGTCTCGGGGTCCGGCGACGCGCTGAGCACGACGGTCCCGCCGGCCAGCAGGGTGCCGATCGCGCCCGGGCAGGCGAGGGCGAAGTTGTGGGCGACGGGCAGGGCCGCGAGGTAGACCGTACCGGGGTGCAGAGCGCAGAGTTCGGCGCTGGCGCGGACGTTGTAGGCGTAGTCGTCGTGGGTCCGCGGGATGAGCTTGGGCAGGCCGGTGGTGCCGCCGGAGACCAGCAGCACGGCCGGCCCCCGCGGGTCGGGGACCGCGAAGGCCCCGGGCGGGAGCGGGCTTCGGCGGCCGGCCCCCTCGACGTCGGCGAGCGCGGTGTGCGGTCCCCCGTCGCCGCCCGCCACGAGGACGTGGCGCAGGCCGGGCACCTGCTCCCGGACCTCTTCGGCGAGGGCGCGGTAGTCGAAGTCCGAGGCGGGGTCGGGGTCGGCGGCGGGGACCACGTAGGCGACTGCTCCGCTGTGCTCGCAGAGGTGGACGGCCTCGCTGCGACGGTAGGCGGGCAGTCCGAGGACCGGCACCGCGCCGATCCGGAGCGCGGCGAAGAGGAGGACGAAGAACTCGGGCGTGTTCGGGAGCTGGAGGACGATCCGGTCGCCGGGGGCGATGCCCAGGGCGGCGAGTCCGGCGGCGAGATGGCCGGCGCGGCGGTCGAGTCCGGCGTACGAGAGCTGCTCGCCCTCCGCCACCAGAGCCGTGGCCGTCCCGATCGTCCGGGCGTGTCCGGCGAGGAAGTCACCCAGCGGCCGACCCTGCCAGTAGCCGGCCTCACGGTACCGGTCCGCCTGCGCGTCGGGCCATCGAACCATGTCCACGAAGAATCGAGCTCCTCACGCCGGGACGAATACCCGGAAGCATTGCAGGAATATTTCAAGCACTAACGCCGCCGTAAAGACTCTCCCGACGGAAAACCGGGAGGCAATCGCAATCAGATCACCGTTTGGCAAAATCGGACGCGTTCCGGCCGCCAACTACACCCCATATCAGGCGACATCAGAGGATAGGTCGGGCATACCAGGGGCGGGTACTGCCCCTTCGGGTAGCTCCCTTTTGAACAGCAATTTCTTCGCGTACCTTGACAAGGAAATCGGGCATCGGTCGCACCGGAACAATTCTTGGATGGCCTCGATTCCTCGCTCCCGACTCCTCGCATTCTCCGAAAGGTCGCCTCCCTTGCTCAGGTACGGGCTGACGCCGCAGCTGCGTGCGGCGGGCCGCGACCGGTCCTGGCTGCGCACGCCGGCACCCCGCCGCCGCCCCGGACTGCGCCTGCTCTGCTTCCCCCACGCGGGCGGCTCGGCGGAGTTCTTCCACCCCTGGCTGGACCACCTGCCGGACAGCGCCGAACTGACCGCGGTGCAGTACCCGGGCCGCGGCGACCGCGCCGACGAGCCGGTGCCCAGCCACGTCGACGACCTCGCGCGGCCCGTGGCCGAGGCGCTGGCGGGCCGGACCGGGGCACGGCTGGTGCTCTTCGGTCACGGCATGGGTGCGGCGGTCGCCTTCGAGACCGCCCGTCTGCTGACGGCGCGTCACGATCCGGCCCCGGCGGCCCTGTTCGTCTCGGCCCATCCCGCACCGACGGACAGCCGGCCCCACGAGGGCCGGTGCCACGACGACGACCCCGTCACCCGCCTGCGCCACCTCGCGAGCGAGGACCGCGGGGACTGCGCGGGCCCCGGCGGGCCGCCGCCGGTACCGCCCGCCACCGTGTACGCCGACCTCCGGATCGCCGCGCGCTACCGCTACCGGCCCGGCCCGCCCCTGGAGTGCCCCGTCACGGCGCTCGTGGGCATCCACGACACCGGGGTCACCGCCCGCCACGCGGAGGGCTGGCGCTCCTGCACGACGGGCCGGTTCACGCTGCGCGCCATGCGCGGCGGCCCCTTCTACCTCGTGCAGCGCCGAGCGGCCCTGGTGGCCTTCCTCCTCACCAGTTCCGGAGGCGTCCGGTCCCGGGGCTGATCCCCGACACCGGCAAGCCCCTCGTCCCGCCCGCCGAACGACCGACCCCCGCTAGGAGACAGACCCATGGCGGCTCCCGCCCCAGCCATCCGACCCGACTTCCGGGTACTCCAGGACACCCTCACCGAGGTGCTCGCGCAGGTCCCGTACAACAGCGCCGCGCAGTACCACGTCCACTACGGGACCGGTTCCTCCCCCGAGCGCTTCGGCACGGCCTGCGCCTGGCAGACCTTCGGTGCCGGCGAACGCGTCGCCCGGCGCACCGGCACCGAGGCCGAGTACCGCGTCGGCGGCCGGCACGTCTGCGCGCTCTACGACGACGGCGAGACGCTCAGCGTCCTCGACCCGTACCTGATGCACCGCACACCGCTGCGGCTGTCGCGGGCCGACGCCGTCGACGGCACCGTGACGGCCGAGTCGCAGGCCTATCCCCTGCGCCACCGCCCGGACGGCTCGCCCGCCCCCTCCGTGCTGCGGGCCCTGTGGCAGCCGGCCGACGGGGTGCTGCGACTGCGGTACCTGCGCCACAGCCCGCGGATCGGCGACTACGTCATGCACCGCGCCTACACGATGCGGCCCAGGGACACGGTCGACGAACTGCCGGTGCCGGCCCCGCTGGTACGAGAACTGCTGCTGCACCCCGAGCAGAACAACCTGTCGGTGCGGGCCGTACACCCCGGCGACGACGGCCTCGCCGAGGTGGCACTGCCCTTCTCCGGCCGGCCGCGCGGCGCCCTCGCCGACGCCGGCGCGCTCATCGCTCGAGACAACCAGGGCGTGGTGAGCCGCTGGGGCAGCGCCGCCTTCGATCGCGAACTGGAGCGGGTGGCCGAGGCGTTGCGGTCCGAACCGGCCGAGGTCGTGGATCACCTCCTGGGCGCCGCGGCGCTCTACGACGCGGCCGCCCCGGCCGGTCTCCTCGTCCCCGACTACTCCCTGGAGGACGCGTGAGCACCCCGCGCCCCCGTTCGTACTTCCTCGCCGGAGTCATGCAAGGTGCCCGTGGCGGCGCCGACCTGGCCGACCAGGGCTACCGCGAGCGGCTGCGCCGGACGATCCTGGAGCACCGCCCGGGCGCCGTGGTGCACGATCCCGACGTGCTGATGCGGGAGTGGATCGGCCCGCAGGAACAGCGGATCAGAGCCGGTCACGCCGCGCTCGCGGACACCCCCGAGGTGCACCGGGCCACCCTGGACCCGGCCGTCCGCCTGCTCACCGCCACCTTCCACCGCCTGACCGAACTGGCCGCGGGGAGCGACGTGTGCGTGGCCTGGCTGCCGGACCACGAGCCCAGCATGGGCACCGCCGCCGAGATGCTCAGCGCCCACCGCGGCGGCGCCACGGTCGTCGCCGTGACGCGGATGCGCCAGAACCTCGCGGTGCTGTCCTGCTCCGACGTGATCGTGCCCGACCTCGCCGCGTTCGAGCGCTGGCTGGCGGCGGACGCATGAGCGACGGTGGCGGCGATACGTCCGGCAAGCCGCGCGAGGCCTGTGGAGTCGCCGGCGTGTGGGGCGCTTCGGGGGACGCGGCGCCCCTGGTCCGCACCATGCTGGCCGCGCTGCAGCACCGCGGCCGGCAGAGCGCGGGCATCGTCGCCTGCCGCGACGGTGTGCTGACCCGTCGCGCGGGCGCCGGCCGGGTCACCGAGGTCTTCCCCGGCCCGGACGGTCTGCCGCCCGGGCCGGGCGCGATCGGGCACGTCCGCTACGCGACCTCGGGCGGCCGCGGCCGCGACGGCTCCGACGCCGCGCTCGCCCAGCCGGTCGTCGCCGGCCCGGCGGGCCGCCCCGCCCTCGCCGTCGCGCACAACGGAACCCTCATCGGCGTCGAGGCGGCCGCCGCCGCCCACGGCCTGCCCGTCGGTCCGGGCGACGCCGACACCGCCCTGCTCACCCGGCTGCTGCACGCGGTCGCGGACGGCCGCGGGCTCCCGCTCGGGGCCGCCCTGCACGAGGTGCTCCCCACGATCGAAGGTGCGTACTCCCTCGTCCTCACCGACGGACGGCGCCTGTACGGGGTGCGCGATCCGCACGCCTTCCGGCCGCTGTGCCTGGGGCGCCTCGGCGACGCCTGGCTGCTCGCCTCGGAGTCGGCGGCCCTCACCGCCGTCGGCGCCGAGCTCGTACGGGACCTCGAACCGGGCGAGGTCCTCGAGGCGGGCCCCGACGGCATCCGCACCGGCAGGCTCGCGGCCCCCGGCGCCCGGCGCGCCTCCTGCGTCTTCGAGTACGTGTACTTCGCGCGCGCCGACTCCGTCATGGACGCGCAGAGCGTCTACCGCACCCGGTACGCGGCCGGCCTCGCCCTCGCCGGGCACGCCCCGCCACCGCCCGGGGCCGTGGATCCGGTGGTGGTCGCGGTGCCCGAGACCGCGCGCGTCGCCGCGGACGCGTACGCGTGGCGCTCCGGACTGCCCACGGTCCAGGGGCTGTTGCGGCACGAGGGGGTGGGCCGGTCCTTCATCGGCGCCGCGGCCGCCGACCGCGAGGCGGCGGTGCGCGCCAAACTGTCGGCCGTTCCCGCGGCGGTGTCGGGCCGGTCCGTGGTCCTGGTGGACGACTCGCTGGTGCGCGGCACCACCATGGCGACGGTCGCCGCGCTGCTGCGGGCCGCGGGCGCCCGCGACATCCACCTGCGGGTCGCCTCCCCGCCGCACCGCCTGCCCTGCTTCTACGGCATCGACACCGCCCGGGGTGAGGCGCTGCTCGCGGCCGGGCTGCCCGACTCCGTCCTCGCGGAGCGGCTGGGCTGCGCGAGCGCGGAGTTCCTCCCGCTCGGTCTGCTCGTCCGGGCCGCCGGCAAGGACCCCGCAGACCTCTGTACCGCCTGTCTGGACGGCCGGTACCCCACCGCCGTGCCCGTGTCCGCAGGCCGAACCGCCGGACCCACCCACAGGAGAGCCCTCGCATGACGAGCACGAGCACAACCCACACCACAAGCACAACCAGCACCACGAGCACCACGGACAACCCGCAGCTGGAGAGCCGCAGCGGGAAGTTCTTCGCCCGCTACTACGACGCCATGACCCGGCGCGCCGAGGAGAAGTGGGGCCGTCCGCTGCGCACCCTCATGTTCGGCGAGCTGACGGGCGCCGTCCTGGAGGTGGGCGCGGGATCCGGGGCCAACGTGCCCTACTTCGCCAAGGCCGACTCCCTGGTCGCCGTGGAGCCGGCCAGCGAAATGCTCAGGCAGCTGCGGGAGCGCGCCGCCCGGGCGCCCATCGAGGTGGAGGTCGTGGAGGCCTGGGCCGAGAGCCTGCCGCTGCCCGACGACACCTTCGACACCGTCGTGTGCACCCTCGTGCTCTGCACGGTCGTCGATCTGCCCGCCGCGCTCTCGGAGATCCGGCGCGTGCTCAAACCCGGCGGCCGCCTCGTCTTCTTCGAGCACGTCAGGGCCCCCGGCGCGGTCGGTCTGCTGCAGGACGTACTCGCCCCGCTGTGGCGGCGCGCGGCCGGCGGCTGCAACGCCAACCGGCGCCTGCTGACCGCCCTGCACGAGGCCGGGTACCAGGTGCGCATCCACGAGATCGTCCGCCCGTGGCCCCGCTACCCCACCAACACGCCCTACCTGCGCGGCACCGCCGTGCCGTCGGCCCAGCCGGCCGACCGCGACGAAACGGAATAATCGTGCTGTCTGTGAACACCCCGTCCGAGCCGCGCGGCCTGGCCGCGGCCGTCCGCGAGGCCGCCCGGCGGCGCCCCGACGCCACGGCGCTCACCTTCGTCGACTACTCGGCCGACCGGGCCGGCGTGGCCTTCGAGCTGACCTACGGCATGCTCGAAGCGCGGGCGCGCGCCGTGGCGGGCGCACTGAGCCGGATCGCCGCACCGGGCGACCGCGCCGCCGTCCTCTGCCCGCACACGGCGGACTACGTCGCCGCCCTGCTCGGCTGCCTCTACACCGGGGTGATCGCCGTACCGCTGTACGCCCCCGAGGCGTTCCGCACGGACGAGCGGCTGCGGCTCGCCATGGCCGACTGCACGGCGGGCGTGGTCCTGACCACCAGCGCCCACGAACAGGCCGTACGCGGGCTGCTGGCGGACGCCCCCGAGCTCGGGCAGCCGTCGGTGCTGTACGTGGACGCGCTGGATCCGGCGCTGGGGCGCGACGTGGTCCTGCCCGAGACGCAGCAGCCGCACGGCGTCGCGTACCTGCAGTACACCTCGGGGTCGACGCGGCAGCCGACCGGTGTCGAGGTCACGCACCGCAATCTGGCCGTCGGGGCCGAGCAGTTGCGGGCGGGGCTCGCGATCGGCGCGGACGCGCGCATCGCCGGGTGGCTTCCGTTCTTCCACGACATGGGCCTGCTGCTGATGCTCGCGGTGCCGCTGATCAACGGCACGCCCGCCGTCCTGATGTCGCCCTTCTCCTTCATCCAGCGGCCCGTCCGCTGGCTGCGCGCGATCAGCGACCACCGGGCCACACACACGGTGTCCCCCAACTTCGGCCTCGACCTGTGCGTCGACCGTATCCCCGAGAACGCCCGGACGGGCCTCGACCTTTCCCCGCTGCGCACGCTCGTCAACGGCTCCGAACCGGTGCGGGCCTCGACCCTGGACCGGTTCAGCGCGGAGTTCGGCCCCCACGGTTTCCGACCGCAGGCCCACTGCCCGAGCTACGGCCTGGCCGAGGCGACGCTCGCCGTCACCCTCGGCGGGCCCGGGGCGCCCCGGGTGCTCCGGCTGGACCGGGCCGAGCTGGCGGCGGACCGGGTGCGCGTCCTGCCCGACGCCGATCAGGACGGCTACCGCGTGGTGTCCTGCGGCAGGCCCGCAGGCCAAGAGGTCCGCATCGTCGACCCCGGCACCGGGGAGGCGGTGTCGGGGGACTCCACCGGCGAGGTGTGGGTGCGGGGGGCGAACGTGTGCGCCGGGTACTGGAACCGGACCGCGCGGACGGCCGAGGTCTTCCGGACGGAGGACGCGGGAGCCCCGGACGGGGCCTGGCTGCGGACGGGCGACCTGGGCTTCCTCCGGGACGGGGAACTGTATCTGACGGGCCGTCTGAAAGATCTGATCGTCGTGGACGGCCGCAATCACCACCCCGCGGACCTCGAACTGACGGTCCAGGAAGCACAGGGAGCGGTCCGGCGCGGTCATGTGGCGGCCTTCCGGACCGGGTTGCTCGACGAGAGCGGCGAGCGGGCCGTGGTGGCGGCGGAGCTCGACCGCAGCCTCGACACGGCGGAACTGGAGGCGGTCCGCGCCTCGGTCCGCGCGGCGGTGGTCGCCCGGCACGCCCTGGACGTGCACGAGGTGGTCCTGGTCCGGCGCGGCGCCCTGCCCAAGACCACCAGCGGCAAGATCCGCCGTTCGGCGTGCCGCGACCTGTACCTGGCGGGGGACCTCGCCGTCGCCACGGGCACGGCCGCGTCCGCCGGCGCCGCCACCGTGCGGGACGGGGCGCCGGTCCTGTGAGGGAGGAGCTGTACCGTCTGCTCGTCGCGCGCGTGGCCCGGCGCAGCGGTCTGCCCGAGGACCGCATCGACCCCGACCTGCCGTTCGACACGTACGGGTTCGCCTCGATCGACGCGGTGGCGCTCTCCGGCGAGCTGGAGGAGCTGCTCGACCGGAACCTGCCGCCGACCGTGCTGTGGCAGCACCCCACCATCCACCGGCTGACCGCCTTCCTGACCGGCGGCCCCGAGCGGCCGCCCGCCGAACCGGGCGACCGGCCCGCCGAAGCCGCCCGGCCGGCCCCGGAAGCGGGCGGCGGCCGGTCCTCGTACGGCGACGCGGACCTCGCGGTCGTCGGCCTCGGCTGCCGGCTTCCCGGCGGCATCGTCTCCCCCGCCGGCTTCTGGGAGCTGCTGCGCTCCGGCGGTGACGCCGTCACCGCCGTCCCGGACGGGCGCTGGGAGCCCTACCGCCAGGTGTCGCCCGCGCACGCGGCCGCCGTCGACCGGGCCAGTCGGCACGGCGCGTTCCTCGACGACGTGGACGGTTTCGACGCCGAGTTCTTCGGCATCTCCCCGGCCGAGGCCGCCGAGATGGACCCCCAGCAGCGGATCCTGCTGGAGGTCGCGTGGGAGGCCCTGGAGCACGCGGGGCTGCCCGCCGACCGGCTGGCGGGCTCCCGTACCGGCGTGTACGTGGGTGCGTGCAGCGACGACCACGGCCGGACCGCCCTGGACGACCTGCCGTCGATCACCGCACGCACCGGCACCGGCTCGGCCATGAGCATCATCGCCAACCGGCTCTCGTACGCCCTGGACCTGCGGGGCCCCAGCATGACCGTCGACACCGCCTGCTCCTCCTCGCTGGTGGCCCTGCACCTGGCCCGGCGCGGGCTCCTCGCGGGCGAGTGCGACACCGCCCTGGTCGGCGGTGTCAATCTGCTGCTCTCCCCCGGCGTGACGCTCAACTTCGGTGCCGGGGGCGTCCTTTCGCCCGGAGGACGCTGCCGTCCCTTCTCGGCCGCCGCCGACGGCTACGTGCGCGGCGAGGGCTGCCTGGTCGTCGCGGTCCGCAGGCTCGACGACGCCCTGCGCGACGGCGACCGGGTGCTCGCCGTGGTCCGTGCCACCGGCACCAACCAGGACGGCCGCTCGAACGGGCTGATGGCCCCCAACCCGGCCGCCCAGGAAGCACTGATCCGCGAGGTGTGGGCCACCTCCGGGCTCGACCCCGCCGAGGCCGGGTACGTGGAGGCGCACGGCACCGGCACCCCGCTGGGCGATCCGATCGAGGCGGCCGCGCTCGGCGCCGCCCTCGGTGGCGACAGGGCCGCGGGCTCCGCGCTGCGGATCGGCTCGGTCAAGTCCAACCTGGGCCACCTGGAGGGCGCCGCCGGACTCGCCGGCCTGGCCAAGTGCGTCCTGGCGCTGTACCACGGGCTGATCCCGCCCACCCTGCACCACGACGCCCCCAACCCGCGGATCCCGCTGGACGAGTGGGGCCTGTCGGTGGTGGACCGTCCGACCGTGTGGGCGCGCGGCGAGCGGCCGCGCACCGCGGGCGTCAGTTCCTTCGGGTTCGGCGGCACCAACGCCCACGCGGTGCTCCTCGAAGCCCCGGTTCCCCAGACGGTGTCGACCACCGAGTGAGAGTGAACTCCCCCATGGAAAAGACCGAGATGCTCTTCGCACTCTCCGCCCGCTCGCCTTCGGCCCTGCGCGGGAGTGCCGGCCGGCTCGCACACTGGCTGACCTCCGACGGCGCCGACGTCCCGCTCGCCGACGTGGCCCACACCCTCGCGGTGCGGCGCGCCCACCTCGCCGAACGCCTCGTGGTCCGCGCCGCCGACCGCGCGACGCTCACCGGACTGCTGCGGACCGTCGCGGCCGGCGGGGAGCCCGGGCCGCTCGCCGCACGCGGCAGCCTGCCGGACAGCCGGGCCACCTCCCCGGTGTTCGTCTTCTCGGGCCACGGTTCGCAGTGGGACCGCATGGGCTGCGAACTCCTGGCCGAGGAGGGCGAGTTCACCTCCGTCATCGCCGCCCTCGAAGGGGTCGTACGGGAGGAGAGCGGCCACTGCCTGCGCACGCTCATCACCGAGGACGGGCTGGCGGGATCCGGGATGGACCGGGTACAGCCCGCCGTGTACGCCCTCCAGGTGGGCCTCGCCGCGGTGTTGCGCGGGCGCGGCATCCGGCCGGCCGGCGTGATCGGCCACTCGATGGGCGAGATCGCCGCCGCCGTCGTCGCCGGCGCGCTGACTCCCGAGGACGGCGCGCGGATCGTCTGCCGCCGCTCCCTGCTGATGGAGCGGCGGCTGGCCGGCACCGGCGCCACGGCCCTGGTCGAACTGGACGCCGCCGAGGCGCGGCGCCGCCTCACCGGACGGCCGGGCGTCTGCGTCGCCGTGCATTCCTCCCCGCGCGCCTGCGTGGTGGCGGGATACCCCGACGCCGTCGAGGAGTTCGTGGCCGAGTGCCGCGCGCAGGGGCTGCTGGCCCGGCTGGTGCCGGGCGTACGGATCGGGGCGCACAGTCCGCTCGTCGACCCGCTGCTCGATGAACTCGCGGCCGGCCTGCGGGACATCGCGCCCGGCTCACCGCAGCTGGCCTACTACAGCTGCACGTCGCAGGACCCGAGGGAGCGGCCCGCCCTCGACGCCGCCTACTGGGCGGCGAACCTGCGCCGGCCCGTGCGGCTGACCGAGGCCGTACGGGCCGCGGCCGAGGACGGGTTGCGCGTCTTCATGGAAGTCTCGCCGCACCCGGTGGTCGCCCAGTCGGTCCTGGAGACCGTGCTGCAGACCGACGGAGCGCACCGCGGCCGCAGCACTGTCCTGGGCACCCTCGGCCGGGGCGCCGCGGCCGGGGCCTCGCTCGCGGGCGCCCTCGCGACCCTGCACTGCGCCGGTGTGACGCTCCCCCGGCAGGCGGTCCCGGCGGGACGGCCTGCCGACCTGCCCGCCTACGCCTGGCAGCACCAGGCCTTCCCGCGCCCGCGCCGCGCGCCCGTGGACTCCCCCGCGCATCCGCTGCTCGGCCACCGGATCACCCTGCCCGGTACGCCCGTCCGCCATGTGTGGCAGAGCCGGGTCGGCCTCGACCGGATGCCGTGGCTCGACGACCACCGGGTCCAGGGCACCCCTGTGCTGCCCGGGACCGCGTACGCGGAACTCGCCCTGGCCGGCGCCTGCGAGGCCTTCGCCGCCGCGCCCGACCGGGTGGAGGTCACGGGCCTCGACCTGGCCCGGGTGCTGCCCCTGGACCGGCCCACCACCGTCACCACCACCCTGGAGGAGGACGCCGAAGGGCACGGCGGCACGGTCACCGTGGTCGCCGGGACGGGAGCCGGGAGCACCGGGGCGGTGCTGGCCCGCGCCCGGGTCTGCCTCGTGTCCGGGGAACCGGACCCCGACGCCGTGAGCGCCCGAGCGGCCGCGCCCGTACCGCATGACCGGGAGGACGGCGTACGGCACGACCCGCGGCTGCTGTACGCGGCGCTGCGCGCACTCGGCCAGGAGCACGGGCCCGCCTTCGCCGGGGTCACCGACGTACGGGTGGCCGGCGGCTTCGCCGTCAGCCGGGTGGCCCGGCCGAACGCGCTGGCCGCGGACAGCCGTTGGCGCTTCCACCCGGCGCTCCTCGACGCCTGCCTGCACGGGCTGGGCGCGCTGCTGCCGCAGGGCACACGGGGCACGTACCTGCCGACCGGCGTGGAGCGGCTGCGGATCACCGGGACCCCGGGGGACGCGCTCGTCTGCCGGGCCCGGCTGCGCCCCGGCGCCGCGGGCACCCTGTCCGCCGACGTGGAGGTCACCGACGCCGAGGGGGCGCCGCTCGCCCGGCTGACCGGCGTACGGCTCAGCCCGGTCGGGGAGGACGCGCTTCCCGTCGACGTGGCGCCCCTGCTGCGGCACGTGCGGTGGGAGAGCGTGCCCGCGCCGCAAGCCGGTGCGGGCGAGGGGCGGTTGCGGCTGCTCGTGAGCGGTGACCCGGACGGCACGGTGAGCGCCGCGCTGTCCGACGCCGGTGTCGCGTGCTTGAGCCTCGGCCCGGACGGGTCCTGGGATGCCGTCGGGCAGGTGGACGGCGTGGTGCTGACGGGCTGGGACGGCCCGGCCGCCCCCACGGACGTGCCCGGCTCCGCCGAGCGGCGGGTGCACTGCGCCCTGCGGCTCGTCTCGGGGCTGCTGCGCCGGTGCGAGGACAGCGGCACGGCGCCTCCGCCACTGACCGTTCTCACCGTGCGCGCCCAGGCCGTGCGGGACGGTGAGGAACCGGACCCCGGCCAGGCGGCGCTGCGCGCGGTCGTGCGCACGCTGCGCCAGGAGCGGCCCGAACTGCGTGCGCGCATCGTCGACCTCGACCGGACCGGGGCTCCGCCCGTCGCCGAGATCCTCGACCGGGACGGCCCCGACGAGGTGGCCTGGCGCGACGGACGGCGCCATGTGGCACGGCTGGTCGCCGGGGCTCCGCCGACTGACCAGGCTGACCAGGCCGGGCAGGGCGGGCAGGCCGGGCAGGGCGTCGACGGCGCCGGCCGTGGCCGTGTGGTCGTGCGTCCCGGCGGCGGCTATCTCGTCACCGGCGCAACGCGCGGCCTCGGGCTCGCCACCGCCCGCTGGCTCGCCGAAGGCGGCGCGGGCGCCGTGGTCCTGGGCGGCCGCGGGGTGCTCGGGCCGCAAGCCGCACAGGAGCTGGAGCGGATCCGGGCCCTGGGCACCCGGGTCGAACTGGTCACGGGGGACGTGGCCGAGCCCGGCACCGCCGAGCGCATGACGGACGCCCTGACGGCGACGGGCGTACGGCTGCGCGGGGTGGTGCACACCGCGGCCGTGCTGGAGGACGCCCTGGTCACCGAGCCCGACGGAGGCCGGCTGCACCGGGTGTGGGCGCCCAAGGCCACCGGTGCCTGGCGCCTGCACGAGGCCACCGCACGGGCCGGACTGGACTGGTGGATCGGGTTCTCCTCGCTGGCCTCCCTGGTCGGCTCCGCCGGCCAGGCCGAATACGCCGCGGCCAACGCCTTCCTCGACTCCGTCGTGGCACTGCGCCGCGCCCGGGGCATGACCGCGCTCGCGGTCAACTGGGGGCCGTGGGACGACATCGGAGCCGTGCGCGGGCGCACCATCCCCGGCCTGGGCAAGCTCACCGCGCGCGAGGGCTTCGCGGCGCTGGAGGCGCTGCTGGCCGGTGGCGCGGGCCAGGCCGGCGTGGCCCGGCTGACCGGCGCCGACTTCGTCGAGGCCTACCCGCAGACACGGGCCTCCTCGTTCCTCTCCGCATTGGTACGGGCGGACGGTCCGGGTGCCGGGACGCGGGCCGGCTTCGACCGGGCGGCTCTGGCGGCGCTGCCGGACGCGGCGCGGCGGGAGGCCGTACGGGCCCGCACGCTGCTGGGCGTCGGACGGGTGCTCGGCTTCACGGACCCCGCCCGGATCGCGGACCGTCCGCTGGTCCACCTGGGCCTGGACTCGCTGGCCGCCGTCCGGATCAAGAACGCGCTGTACGAGGACTTCGCGGTGGACGTGCCGGTGGCGCGGCTGCTCCAGGGGGCGAGCGCGGCCGACCTGGCCGGGCTGGTGGCGGACGCGCTCGGAGAGGGTTCCGGCGGCGAAACCGGTGGTACGCGCCCGCCGGCGCCCGGAGCCGTACGCGATGCCACGCGCCGGGCGGCCGCCCGTACCGCCCTGGCCGGAGCCGGCCGGGCGCGACGGCGGGATGTACGTGATGCACGGGATGCACGGAGGAGCAGTTCATGAGTGACGCACGGCCGGGTCCCGGCGAGGACGCCGAGGCGGTGGCGGTCGTGGGGATCGCGGGCCGGTTTCCCAAGGCGCGTACCACGGAGGAGTTCTGGGACCATCTGGTCGCCGGGCGGGACTGTCTGGAGGAGCTCGGCGACGAGGAGCTGCTGGCCGCCGGGGTGCCCGAGTCGGTGCTGTCCGAGTCGGGTTACGTGCGCCGGGCGGCGACCGTCGAGGGATTCGCGGAATTCGACGCGGAGTTCTTCGGACTGCCGCCCGCCGTGGCCGCGGCGATGGACCCGCAGCAGCGGCTGTTCCTGGAGTGCTGCTGGCACGCCCTGGAGGACGCGGGGCACGTTCCGGCCCGACGGGAGGGCGCGGTCGGGGTGTTCGCGGCCCCGTCGTTCAGCGGCTACTTCGGCTACAACCTGCTCTCGCACCACGACCCCCGGGTCCTGCTCGGTTCGGGCACGTCCCCGGCGCTGATCCATGCCCTGACGCTGACCGACCCCAATTTCTTCGCCACCCGGGTCGCGCACGCGCTGGATCTGCACGGTCCCGCGCTGACCGTGCAGACGGCGTGCTCCAGTTCGCTGGTGGCGGTGCACCTGGCCTGCCAGAGCCTGCTGTGCGGGGAGACGGACCTCGCGCTCG
This sequence comes from Streptomyces sp. NPDC060031, assembly GCF_042736805.1. Lineage (NCBI taxonomy): Bacteria > Bacillati > Actinomycetota > Actinomycetes > Kitasatosporales > Streptomycetaceae > Streptomyces > Streptomyces sp. NPDC060031. Next base: position 71,056 of record NZ_JBHWVM010000018.1, on the reverse strand, counting down.
CCGGCGGGATGACGGTGAAGGTCCCGCACCGGGTGGGCTATGTGCACGAGCCCGGGTCGATGATGTCCGCGGACGGCTTCTGCCGGCCGTTCGACGCGGCCGCGAACGGCACGGTCTTCGGCAGCGGTGGCGGGGTGGTCGCCCTCAAACGGCTCTCCGACGCGCTCGCCGACGGGGACCGGATCCGCGCGGTCGTCCGGGGCACGGCGGTCAACAACGATGGCTCCCTCAAGATGGGCTTCACCGCGCCCAGTGTCGAGATGCAGGCCGCGGTGGTGGCCGAGGCCCTGGCGGTGGCCGGGCTGGATCCGCACCAGGTCGGCTACGTCGAGGCGCACGGCACCGGAACCGCCCTGGGCGACCCGGTGGAGACGGCGGCGCTGCGGCAGGCCCTCGACCCGACGGGTGACCGGACGGCGCCGTGCCTGATCGGGTCGGCCAAGGGGAACATCGGCCATCTGGAGGCCGCCTCCGGTGTCGTCGGACTCATCAAGACGGTGCTGGCGCTGGAACACCGGACCCTCCCCGCGACCGCCCACTTCACTGCGCCCAATCCGGAACTCCGGCTGGACCGGGGGCCCTTCGAGGTGGTCGACCGGACCCGGAAGTGGACCGGGCCGGGGCCGCTGGTGGCCGGGGTCAGCTCCCTGGGCGTCGGGGGCACCAACGCCCACGTGGTGCTGACCGAGGCCCCGGCGCCCGCGCCCCGCCCGGCGGCGCTCCCGGCTCCGGCCACCGCTCCGGTCCTGCTGGTCAGCGCCCGTACGCCCGGAGCGCTGCGGGACGCGGGCCGGGAACTGGCCGACGCCATCGGCCCGGACACCGACCTCCTGGACGTGGCCCACACCCTCGCCGAGGGGCGCAGGGCCTTCGGCTACCGGGCTGCGGTCACCGCCCGCACCCCGGAGCGGGCCGCGGCCCTGCTGCGCGCCGACCGCGCCGCGGTACGGGTTCCCGCCGCCGCACCCGCACCGGTGCTGCTGCTGCCCGGGCAGGGGTCCCCGTACCCGCGGATGGGCGAGGGGCTGTACCGGCCCGGCGGGGTGTTCCGCCGCGAACTGGACCGCTGTGCCGAGCTGTTCGCCGCCCAGACCGGCCGGGACCCGAGGGAGGCGGTGCTCGGTGGTGACGAGGCGGAGCTGCTGCGCACCGATGTGGCCCAGCCCGCGCTGTTCGCCGTCGAGTACGCGCTGGCCCGGACCCTGGAGGGCCACGGGGTACGGCCCGCGGCCCTCGCCGGGCACAGCGTGGGCGAGTTCGCCGCGGCCTGCCTGGCGGGCGTGATGGCACTCCCCGACGCGGTGCGGCTGGTGGCGGCCCGGGGCCGGCTCATGCACGCGGCCCCCGCGGGAACGATGCTCTCGGTACGGATGGAGCCGGAGCCGCTCCTCACCCATCTCGACGGCAGTGGGCTGGAGCTGGCGGCGGTCAACGAGCCCGGGGCCTGCGTCGTCGCGGGACCGCCCGCACCGGCCGCCCGGTTCGCGGCGCGGATGAGCGCGGCCGGTGTCACGGTGACGGAGCTGCGCACCCCGCACGCGTTCCACACGGCGGCGATGGACGAGGCGGCGGAGCGTTTCGCCGAACTGGCGGGCCGGGTCGCTCTGTCGGCCCCCGCCGTGCCGCTGCTGTCGAATGTGACCGGCGACTGGATGACGGACGCCGAAGCCACCGATCCGCAGCGCTGGGCGCGGCAGATGCGCTGCACGGTGCGCTGGTCGGACTGCGTACGCACGCTCCTGGCCGGGGACGGCCCCGACGGCCCGGGCCGGGCCCTGGTCGAGGCGGGCCCCGGGCGGGCGCTGGCCTCGGCGGCGCGACGCGGCCCGGGTTGGTCGGACGCACACCTGGCGGTGAGCGCGATGCGGCACGCCGACGAACAACTCAACGACGGCGAGGCCCTGTCGCGGGCGCTGGGGGCGCTCTGGGAGGCCGGGGTGGAGGTGGACTGGGCCGGGTCCCGGCACGGGCGGGAGTGCAGGGTGGCGCTGCCGGGCTATCCGTTCCGGCGGGCGCGGCACTGGATCGATCCCGCGTACGCGGCGCGGCCGTCCGGCCCCGGCGCGGAGGAGAGGCCCAAGGGGCCCGAGGAGACCACGGGGCGCGGCCCCGCAGAGGTGCTGGCCGGGATCTGGGCGGACGTCCTGGGCATGGCCTCGGTCCGGCCGGACGAGGACTTCTTCGACCTCGGGGGCGATTCGGTGCTGGCGGCCCGGGTGTGCGGGCGGGCTCAGGAGCACGGACTGGAGTTCACGCCGAAGGATCTCTTCGAGCACCCCACGGTGTCGCGGCTGGCGGCCAGGGTCACCCGGGCGGGACTTAACTTGAACACCACTGTTCAAAATACGAGCGACGTGCCCTAAGGTAAGTCTGACAGTGTTGTTCAAGTTAAGGAGCTTGCGGTGAACCTGGAGAGTCACACCCACGCCGATCCGGCCGGGGCGGGGCATCACCACCACGCCGCGGCCGCGCAGCACGGGCACCCGGAGGGCGGCGCACCGCCGGACCCGCGCCGGTGGCTGATCCTCGCGCTGCTGTGCATGGCGCAGTTCATGCTCATCGTCGACGTGACCGTGGTGAACGTCGCCCTGCCCACGATCGGCGGCGAACTGGGGCTGGACGCCTCCGCGCTGACCTGGGTCGTCACCGCCTACACGCTGTTCTTCGGCAGCCTGCTGCTGCTCGGCGGCCGACTCGGCGACCTGCTCGGCCGACGCCGGATGTTCCTGGTCGGCCTCACGCTCTTCACCGTGGCCTCACTGGCCTCCGGGCTGGCCGAGAGCGGCGGCGTACTCATCACCGCGAGGGCCGTGCAGGGAATCGGTGCGGCCGTCATGTCACCCGCGGCCATGGCGCTGATCATGACGGTGTTCCAGGGGCCGGAGCGCAACCGGGCACTCGGCGTCTGGGCAGCGATCGGCGCCACCGGCGCGGCCTTCGGCGTCCTGCTCGGCGGGGTGCTGGTGTCCGGACCGGGCTGGGAATCGATCTTCTTCGTCAACGTGCCGATCGGGCTCGTCGTCCTGGTGGCGGTTCCCGTTCTGGTCAAGGAGACCGCGACCGCCGGGCACGGCCACGGGCAAGGCCACGGGCAAGGGCACGGGCACGGGCACGGGCACGGGCACGATGACGGCCACGACGCCCACGCGGCGGCCCACGGGCACGGCCACGACCCCCACGCGGCCGCCCACGGCCACGGCGCGGCGCCCACCGGGTTCGACCTGCCGGGCGCTCTGACGATGACGGCCACTCCCGCCCTGCTCATCTACGGCCTCGTCCAGGCGCGGGACAACGGATTCGGCGACGCCACCGCCTGGATCCCGCTGCTGGGCGCGCTCGTCGGAGCCGCGCTGTTCGTCGTCGCGGAGCGCTCCGCCGCCGCACCCCTGGTGCGACTGCCGTTCCTCGCCCGGCGCTCGCTGATCGGCGGCTGCCTGCTGATGCTCGCCGCGTCCGGCGTACTGATCTCGGCGTTCTTCCTCTGCTCCCTCTACCTCCAGCACGTCCTGGGCTTCAGCGCGCTGCGCACCGGCCTGACGTTCCTGCCGGCCGCACTGGCCACCCTCGTCGGCGCGCACCTCGGCTCGCAGGCCGTGGCGCGGCTGGGCTGGCGGGCAACCGCCGCCGGCGGCATGGCCGTCGCCGTCGTCGGGGCGCTCCTGCTGACCGGCCTGGAGCGGGACGGCAACGCCTGGACCCAGGTCATGCCGGGCTTCGTACTGCTCGGGTTCGGGCTGGGCATCGGCTTCGTCTGCGCCATCACCAGCGCCATGCACGGCGTCGAGCACAAGGACGCCGGACTGGGCTCCGGACTGGTCAACACCTGCCACGAGCTGGGCGCGTCACTGGGCATCGCCGTGGTCGCGGCCGTGGCCGGCGCGAGCCTGGAGGGCGCCACCCCGTCGGTCGACGGATTCGGCAGCGCCTTCGCCACCTGCGCGGTCATCGCCGCCGTGGCGGCCGTGGCCGGTCTGACCCTGCTCCCCAAGGGGCGCCCGGACCCCTCGGCAGGGCCGGTATTTGCCCATTGACATAACGAAAGCAAACGTTCTGTACGTCATCAATCGCTTGACTCCCCCAACTTCTATGATCGATAGTAGATCCCGTTGTTTGGCTGAAATGCCTACCGGGGGAGAGAAAATGCAAGGTGGACAGCAAGACAGCGACGGAGAGTGTTGCACCATCCTCGTCGTCGATCCGGATCCGGCCTCCAGAGCGTTGCTGAGGCGGTTCGTGGAGCCCGGCACGCGGCCCGAACTCGTGACATCGGCGGCCTCCGCCGCGGACATTCCGCTCGATCGGGTGGCGCGGCCCCTGACCCTCGTCCTTTCGTCGGCCGTGGGCGTACGGGACCTGTCCCGGCTCGGCCCGCTGCTCGCCGATCCGGCCACGCACGTCGTGCTGGTCCTGCGATCCCTGATGCAGGACCAGCTCGACACGGCCCAATGGGTGCTCGCCGACGTGGTGTTGCGCCTGGAGGACCTCCAGGGCGCCGCACTCGACGAGGTGCTCACACCGCACCGGCGCGGCACCGTCGCCGTATCGCCCGAGGCCCTGCGCCAAGTCGTCCGGCTGGCTTCCGGCGCGCCCGAGGGCGAGAGCCGGCGGCCGAAGCTCACCGAGCGCGAGACGGAGACCCTCTGGGGCGTGGCCCAGGGGATGAGCAACCGTCAGATCGCGCGCGCCATGGGCATCAGCGAGCACGGCACCAAGCGCCATCTCGCCAACGTCATGGGCAAGTTGAATTGCCAGAACCGGACCTCGGCCGTCGCCGTCGCACTGCGCAGCGGGCTGCTGGAACTCAGCGATGTGGGCAGAGACGTCTCCTGACGCCCCGCCCCGGCCCGCCGCAGCGGTCCGGCCGCCCTGCCCGGCATCCATTCGATCTCACGCACGGGGGAATCACCAATGGCTGAAAACAGCCTTGCCGAAATCTTTGGCGATGGAATAACGCTCCGCCTTCCGACGACCTCTCCGACGCCGGAGATGCCTTCTCTTTCCGCATTCAACAGAGCGGGAACCGAAGTTCCATTCCGCAAGACGCAGGACTTCAAGGACGAATGGAATGTCCTCACGCAAACGGCAAACGGCCGATGTCTCAGCCCAGCCGCGGTTCTGGTGACGGCCGCTTCCGATGTCCTTCGCCTGTGGTCCAAGCAGCCCGATTTCTCGCTGGATCTGGCTGCGGCCGGGCTCGGCCCGGCGGTCCACTCGCTCACCTTCGACGTACGCCCCGGCGACTCCTTCGCCGCGCGTGCGCAGCGCGTACAGCAGCAGCTGGCCGAGCTGCCCCCGTCGCTGCCGGTCCCGGACGCTCCTGCCGGCTCCGAGCCCTCCGCCCTCACCTGCCACTTCGCCGAGCGCGACGGCGTACTCACCGTCACCTGGGAGGCTCAGGCCGCGCGGTTCCCCGCCGGCTTCCCCGAGGACCTCGTCGCCGTCTGTACCGACCTCCTCGACCGGCTGGCCCGAGAGCCCGGATCCTGGGACGCACCGGACCGGTTGGCCCGGCTCCCGCGGTGGCAGAGCGCCGAGCGGGCCGCGGCCAACAGCACCGCCGCCGATCTCCCCGCCGCGACGCTCTGCGGCCTCGTCGAGGCGCGGGCCGCCGAGTCCCCCGACGCGATCGCCGTCCTCGCCGACGACGGGGAGCTGACCTACGCCCAGACCGTCACCGGCGCCCGCCGGCTGGCCCGCCGCCTGATCGCCCTCGGCGCGACGCCCGGGCAGCTCGTGGGCGTGGTGGTCGACAAGGGCCTGGCCCAGGTGCCGTCCGTCCTCGGCGTCACGCTGTCCCGGGCCGCGTACCTGCCGATCGACCCCGGCTGGCCCGCCGCCCGCCGCTCCCAGCTGGTCGACCAGGGCGGTGTGCGGATCGTCGTGACCACACCGCGCCTGCGCGACACCCTCGAATGGCCCGACGGCATCCACCTCGTCACCCTCGAGGACAACGAGGTGCGCGAAGCCTCCGACGGCCCCCTGGACACCGCGCCCAGCCCGGACGACCTCGCGTACGTGATCTTCACCTCGGGTTCGACGGGCCGCCCCAAGGGCGTGGTCATCGACCACCGGGGCGCGGCCAACACCGTCCAGGACATCAACGCGCGCTTCGGCGTCGGCCCCGCCGACCGCGTACTCGCCCTCTCCTCCCTCAGCTTCGACCTCTCCGTCTACGACGTGTTCGGCACGCTCGCCGCCGGCGCCGCGGTCGTCCTGCCGGCCCCCGGCCAGGCCCACGACCCCGAGCACTGGTCGCGGTTGGTGCAACGTCACGGCGTCACCGTCTGGAACTCGGTGCCGGCCCTGCTGCGCCTGTGGCTGGACTCCCCCGCCCCCGTACCGGCGGCGGCGCCGCTGCGCCTGGTGATGCTCAGCGGCGACTGGATCCCGGTCTCCCTGCCGGACGCACTGCGCACCCCGTACCCGGACGCCCGGGTCATCAGCCTCGGCGGCGCGACGGAGGCGTCCATCTGGTCCGTCCACTACCCGGTCGGCGAGGTCCCGGCCGAGTGGAACCGGATCCCGTACGGCAAGCCGCTCGCGAACCAGACCCTGCACGTACTCGACCACCGCATGGACCCGTGCCCCGTCTGGACGACGGGCGAGATCTACATCGGCGGCGCCGGCGTGGCCAAGGGCTACTGGGCCGACCCGGTGCGCACCGCCGAGCGTTTCGTGGTCCACCCGGCCACCGGCGAGACGCTGTACCGGACCGGCGACCTGGGCCGCTACCTGTCCGGCGGCGACATCGAGTTCCTCGGCCGCGAGGACAGCCAGGTCAAGGTCAACGGGTACCGCATCGAACTCGACGAGATCTCCGCCGTGTTGCGCCGCCAGAGCGGGGTGCGCGAGGCGATCCTGACGGTCGACACCAACCCGGACAGCGGCCGCGGACAGCTCGTCGCCTACGTGGTGCCCGAGGACGGCGCCACCGGCCAGGCCGACGCCAACCCGAGCTCCGACGCGAATACCGACGCAGAAGCCGACGCAGGAGCCGCGCCGGGCACCCACGCCTGGCCGGCCGTGCTCGAAGGCGCCCACACCGAGCTGCGCCGGGCCGCGGCCGAACTCGCCCCGGCCGTCGCCACGTTCCGCGAGGTGTGGCACGGGCTGGAGGCCCTCGCGCCCACCGTCATGGCCCGTACGTTCGCCCGGCTCGGCTTCTTCACCGCCGCGGGCGCCACGGCCACCGTGGACGAGATCGTGTCGGGCGGGCAGGTCCTGCCCCTGTACCGGGGGCTGATCAGCCAGTGGGCGGCGGTTCTCGCGGACCTCGGCGTCCTGAGCGCGACCGGCAGGCCCGAGGAGTACCGCACCGGCCGCGCGCTCGACGCCGCCGCGCTCGACGGTGAGATCGACGCCGCCCTCGGCGTGCTCACCGCGGCGGGCCCCGACCGGGTGCTGCTCGACTACTTCACCTCCTGCATCGAGCGCCAACTGCCCCTGCTGCACGGGGAGACCCGCCCGCTGAACCTCCTGCTCCCCGAAGGGGACTGGCGGGTGACCGAGGCCCTGTACGCGGCCAACCCGGCGGCCCGGCTCCAGAACAGGATCGCCGCCCAGGCCGTCCGCACCTTCGCCGAGCGCTTCCCGGCGGACCGCACGGTGCGGATCCTGGAGGTGGGCGCGGGCACCGGCTCGACGGCGGACGAGGTCCTGGCGGCGCTGCCGGCCGACCGGGTGACGTACCGGTTCACCGATCTGTCCACCGCCTTCACCGAGCGGGCCAGGAAGCGTTACGAAGGGGTCCATCCCTTCGTCGGATACGGCCTGTTCGACATCGACGCCGACCCGGCCGGGCAGGGTCTCGCCCCCGGCGGGGTGGACGTCATCGTCGCGGCCAACGTGCTGCACGACGCCAGGCACCTGACCCGCAGCCTGCGGAACATGCGCGAGCTGCTCGCCCCCGGCGGGCTGCTCGTCCTGATCGAGGGGACCGTCAACTCCCCCCTCAACATGATCAGTTTCGCCTTCCTCGAAGGCTTCGGGAACTACCAGGACCAGCGCGAGGCCACCCTGCTGTCCGTACCCCGGTGGCGCGAGCAGCTGACCGCCGCCGGCTTCACCCGGTTCGCCGCGGTGCCCGAGGGCGAACCCGTCGTCGACGCACTGGTCCAACACGTCCTGCTCGCCGGGACGCCCGACCAGGAGGGCCGCACCGGGGGCGCGTTCGAGGTCTCGTCCCTCGCCGGGGCACTGGGCGGGCTGCTGCCCGACTACATGGTCCCGCACCACTTCCTGGTCCTCGACGAGGTCCCGCTGAGCGCCAACGGCAAGGTCGACCGGTCCGCCCTCCCCTCCCCCTGGCGCGAGCCGGAACCGCAGGAGCGGACCGAGCCGCTGTCCGAGCTGGAGCAGCGCCTGTACGCGATCTGGTGCGACGCCCTCGGCCACAGCGGCTTCGGCACCGAGGACAACTTCTTCGACCTCGGCGGCGACTCCCTCCACGCGGTCCGCATGGCCGGCCGGCTCCGCAGCGAGCTCGGTGTCGACAAGGCGGGCGACGAGGCCATCGACATGCTCTTCCAAGCCCCGACGATCAAGGAACTGGCGCTGGTGCTGTCCCGCGAGGCGGAGTCGCGGGCATGAGCGAGCACGAACCCTTCCCGCTGACCCCGCTCCAGGAGGGCTACCTCGTCGGGATGTCCGACATGGTCGAGCTCGGCGGCTTCCGGCCGGGGTACTACGTCGAACTCGACCTGGTGGACCTCGATCCCGCCCGCGCCCGGCAGGCCCTGGAGACCCTCGTGCGCCGCCACGGCCACCTGCGGGTCGTGATCGACGGGGCCGGCACCCAGCGGGTGCTGCCCGAGGCGCAGACCCCACCGCTGCCCCTGCGGGTGACGGACCTGACCGGCCTCGACGAGGACCGGCGGCAGGCCGAACTCGCGGCGACCCGGCGGCGGATGTGCGAACAGGGCGTGGACCCCGGGACCTGGCCGCTGTTCGAGGTCGTCGTCCACCGCGTCCGCGAACGCCGGTTCCGCGCCCACATCGCGATGAGCCTGCTGCTGCTGGACGGACGGGGCATCCGCCGGGTCATGGACGAGTGGCGGACCTGCTACGACGATCCCGCGGCAGCGCTGCCCGAGCCGGCGGCCACGTACCGCGAGAGCCGGATGGAACTGCTCGCGCACGAGAACTCCCCCGCGTACCAGGAGCAGTGGCGGTACTGGGAGGACCGGCTCGCCACCCTGCCGGACGCCCCCCGGCTCCCGCTGGCGCAGCAGCCCTCGGCCATCGCCTCCGTACGCTTCCGGCGCCGTACCCACCACCTCACCCGGGAGCAGTGGCGTCGGCTGTGCGTCGCCTTCCGCGGGCAGCGCGTGCTGCCGACGACCGCGCTGCTGCACGTGTTCGCCGAGGTGCTCGGCGCCTGGGCGGACGCCCCCCGGTTCAGCCTGAACATGCTGCATCAGAACTGGGCGACCTCCCGCCCCCACATGGCCGACGTGGTGGGCCAGTTCGGGGCGACGCTGCCGCTGGAGGTGGACCTCGGCGGGTCCCCGGACTTCTGGGAGCGTGCGAGGACCCTGCAGAAGCAGGTCTGGCGGGACCTCCAGAACTCCGACGTGGCGGGCGTACGGATCACCCGTGAGCTGGCGGCCCGGCGCGGCTGGACCTCGCGCGCCGCCCTGCCGTACGTGTTCACCAGCATGCTCAAACCCTCGGCACCCGCCGCGGCGGACCCGGCGCACGCGCCACAGGGATCGGCGGGCCGGCTCACCTGCCGCGAGGTCTTCAGCGACCTGCGCACCCCGCAGGTGCTGGTCGACAACCAGCTCCACGACGGGGCGGCCGGCGGTGTCGACTGCGTTTGGGACGTGGTCGACGAGGCCTTCCCGGCCGGACTGCCGGACCTGATGTTCGACGCCTACGCGCGGATGCTGGACCTGCTCGCCGGCCCGGAGCCGGCCGCGGCGGAGCCCGATCCGGTGCCCGCCGCCCACCGGTCCCTCGTCGGGGCCCTGAACACGGCCGTCCCGGCGCCGCCGGCGGAGCGCCTCGAGGACGGCTTCCTGCGCAGCGCGGCACGCCGCCCCGAGGCCGTCGCGGTGCTGAGCGCCCGCCGGACGCTCACCTACGGCGAACTGGATGCCCGTTCACGGGCGGTGGCGGCCTGGCTGCGCTCCCTCGGCGTCGGCCGCGGCGACGTCGTACCCGTCGTGATGGCCAAGGGCTGGGAGCAGATCGTCGCCGTGCTCGGCGTGCTGCGGGCCCGAGCGGCGTACTGTCCCGTGGACGCCGGTCTCCCGGCCGAGCGGATCGCCCATCTGCTGGACACCTGCTCCGCGCCGGCGGTGCTGGTCCAGTCGCACACCGCCCCCGGCGCCGAGGCACTGGGCGCCCGGCCGCGGCTGGCCGTGGACGAGGCCGAGCAGCCCCCGGCGGAAGCTGCGCCCGGGGAAGCGGACGCCCAAGCGGGCACACCCGAAGACCTCGCCTACATCATCTACACCTCCGGTTCCACGGGGCGCCCCAAGGGCGTCATGATCGAGCACCGGGCGGCCGTCAACACCATCGCCGATGTCAACGAGCGGGTGGCGCTCACCCCGGCGGACCGGGTCTTCGGCATCTCGTCGCTGAGCTTCGACCTGTCGGTGTGGGACGTGTTCGGCACCCTCGCCGCCGGAGCGGCCCTCGTGCTCCCGGCGGCGGCCACCCGCCCCGACCCGGTGGGCTGGGCCGAGACGGCGGCCGCTTACGGCGCGACGGTGTGGAACTCGGTGCCGGCGCTGGCCCAGATGCTGGCCGAGGCCACGGAGTCCGGGGCGTCCGGGGCCTGCGCCCCACCGCCCGTCCGGGCCTTCCTGATGAGCGGCGACTGGATCCCCACCACCCTCCCGGGCCTGCTGCGCTCGCGGTGGCCGGCGGTCCGGCTGATCGCGATGGGCGGCGCCACCGAGGCTTCCGTCTGGTCGAACGTCCACGAGATCGGCGAGGTCGACCCGGCCTGGCCGAGCATTCCGTACGGTGTCCCGCTGCGGAACCAGACCATGCGGGTGCTCGACCACCGGCTGGACCTGCGTCCGCCGTGGGCGGTGGGCCGGATCCACATCGGCGGCGCGGGACTCAGCACGGGCTACTGGGCGGACGAGGAGCGGACCGCGGAGCGGTTCTTCCGCCATCCGGCCACCGGCGAGCGGCTGTACTGGACCGGTGACCTCGGCTGTTACCGGCCGGACGGGACCATCGAGTTCCTCGGCCGCGAGGACCGCCAGCTCAAGATCCAGGGGTTCCGCGTCGAGCCCGGCGAGGTCGAGGCGGCGGTCCGGGAACACCCGGCGGTACGCGAGTGCGTGGTCGACGGCGCCGAGGCCCCCGGCGGCCAGCGGCGGCTCGTCGCCCTCGTCGTCCCGCACGAGGGCGCCGCGCTCGACGACCGGACGGTCCTCGCCCACCTGCGGTCGCGGCTCCCGCACTACCTGGTCCCCGGTCAGGTGCACGTGCTGGAGCGGCTGCCGCTGACTCCCAACGGCAAGGTGGACGTGGCGGGTGCGCTGGCCGGGATCACGGCGCGGGCCCTGCCGGCCCCCGGCCGGCGCACGGCCGGACAGGAGGACGCGTCGCAGGACACGGCGGCCGACGGGCCGCGGGAAGCACTCAGCGCGCTCTGGGCGGAGCTGCTCGCCGCGCCCGGAGTCGGCCCGGACGACAACTTCTTCGCCCTGGGCGGCAATTCGCTGCTGGCGCTGCGGCTGGTCAACCGGATCCGGACGGACCTCGGTGTCGAGCTGCCGTTCGGGCAGGTCTTCGAGGCGCCGACCGTGAGTGCGCTCGCCGCGCGGATCGCAGAGCACGACCGGACGGGCTCCTGCCGTGTACAGCTGTCCGCCGACACCCACCCCGGCGACGGCGACGGCACGGACCTGTTCCTCTTCCACCCGGTCGGCGGCTCCGTCACCAGCTACACGGGCTTCGCGCGCGCGTGGCCGGGACCCGTCCACGCCTTCCAGAGCCGGGCCCTCGCGGAGGGCACGACGCGGGCGTGCGAGCCGGACCTGGAGACCATGGCCGCGGCCTACCGGGAAGAGCTCCAGCGGGTGCGGCCCGCGGGCCCGTACGCCCTGGGCGGCTGGTCCATGGGCGGCGTCCTCGCGTACACCGTCGCCGGACAACTGGCCGAACAGGGGCACGAGGTGGCGCTGTTCATGATCGACAGCAATGTCACGGAGGACCGCTCCCCCGCCACCGAGGCCGACCGGCACCTGGAGTTCCTCGGCGACCTGGCCGGGGGGCGGCTGCCCGCCGCCGCGCGGGCCGCGGTACTCGCCGCTGCGGCCGGACTGCTCGTGGAAACGGGCTCGGAGGTCGCCGCCTCGCACGGCTGGCTGCCCGCCGAGGCCGGCGTGCGCCAGTACGAGCTGCTCATGCGGGTGCACGCGCACAACCTGGCGGTCCTGAACGCCCACCGCCCGGACAAGCACGAAGTGCCCGCCCTCCTGTTGGTGGCCGGCGCGGTCGACCGCCCCGATCCGGTGTCCGCCTGGCAGGACCTCTGCCCGGGCATCGAGGCGGAGTTCTGGCCGTACGACCACTACTCGATCGTCGGCCCCGAAGCGCTCCCGGCCGTCGCGGCCCGGGCCGCCACCTGGCTCGGCAGGGCGCTCGCCGCCCGCGCCGTAGCCTCCACCGTCACGCCAGAGGGGAACCGACCGTGCAGCAACTGACCTTGAACGACGTGTCGATGGACGACGTGCGGCGCGCGGCGGCCGAAGTGCTGGGCGTGGAAGCCGAGTCAATCCCGGACGCCGCGAACCTGATCGGGCACGGGATGGATTCCATCCGCATGATGCGGCTGGCCGGCGGCTGGCGCCGGAAGGGCGCCTCCGTGACCTTCCGGCAGCTCGCCCAGGAGCCGACGGTGGAGGCGTGGCACGCGCTGCTGACGGCGGGCCGGACACTCCCGCAGCCTTCCGCAGGCCGCCCGCCGGTCGACGCCGGCGCCCCCTTCGCCCTCACTCCGGTGCAGCGGGCCTACTGGATCGGCCGCCGCACGGAGATGGCGCTCGGCGGCGTCGGCTGCCACGCCTACCTGGAGTTCGACGGCGTCGGTGTCGAACCGGAGCGGCTCGACGCGGCCGTACGCGAGGTCCTCGCCCGGCACGGCATGCTGCGGGCGAGGTTCCTGGAGGACGGTCGGCAGCAGATCCTCGCCCGCAGTCCCTGGGCCGGCCTGACCGTCCACGACGTCGCCTCGGCCGGCCTGGACGAGGCCGGACGGCACCTCGCGGAAGTGCGCTCGCGGCTCTCCCACCGCGTGTTCGACGTGGCCGCCGGCGAGGTGCTCGACGTACAGCTGTCATTGTTGCCGGGCGGCCGCACCCGTATCCACTTCGGCATCGACCTGCTGGTAGCGGACGTGGCCAGCATCGAGCTCGTCCTCGCCGATCTCGCCACGGCCTACCGGGACCCTGCGCGGCTCGCTCCCCCGCCCGCGTACGGATTTCCCCAGTACCTGGAGGACCACCGGGAGTGGTGCGGCGCCCCCGGCTCCGCCGGGAGCCCGCTCGCGGTCGCCCGGGAGTTCTGGCGCGAGCGGATCCCCGGGATGCCGCTCGCCGGGCCGTCGCTCCCGCTGGCGGTGGCGCCGCAGGACGTCGGCCAACCGGCTTTCTCCCGGCGGAGTTTCACCCTGGCGCCCCGGGCGTGGGAGCGGATCACCTCCCGGGCGCGGGAGTTCGGCCTGACGCCCGCGATGGTCCTGGCGACGGCCTACGCGGAGGTGCTCGGGGCATGGAGCGAGAGCGGCCATTTCCTGCTGAACCTGCCGCTGTTCGACCGGCAGCCGCTCGACGCGGAAGTGGCCGGCCTCGTCGCCGACTTCACCAGCCTGGTCCTGCTCAGCGTGGACGTGCGCCGACCCGCCGCCTTCGCGGAGCGGGCGCTGGACCTGCAGAGGCAGCTCCAGGAGAACGCCTCGCACGCCCAGTACTCGACGCTGAGCGTGCTCCAGGACCTGCGCAGGGCGGGCGGCGGCAAGCGCGCCGGCGCTCCCGTGGTCTTCGCGTGCAACCTCGGTTCCGCGTTCGTACCGCCCGAGGTCGGGGAGCAACTGGGCGAGTGGAGCTGGATGATCTCCCAGACCCCGCAGGTCTGGCTGGACCACCAGGTGTACAGGACCGACGCGGGTGTGGTGCTGGCCTGGGACGCGGTCGACGAACTCTTCCCGGAGGGTCTGATGGACGCCATGCTCCGCTCCTACGAGGAGCTGCTCCTCAGGCTGGCCGGCCCGGACGGGCCGGACCCGGCGGCCGATGCCTGGTCCCGGCCGGCCGCGGTGGACAAGGCGGGCGCGTGAGCACCGTCGGCGCGCCCGACCCGGCCGGCGCCCGCTGGATCCGCCGCTTCCGGGCGGCCGAGGACGCCGGGGTCCGCCTGCTGTGCCTCCCGCACGCGGGCGGCGCCGCCGGCTTCTACTTCCCCCTGTCCCAGGCGCTCGCCCCGGACGTGGAGGTGCTGGCGGTGCAGTACCCCGGCCGCCAGGACCGGCACCGGGAGCCCGGCATCGACGACGTACGCGTCCTCGCGGACGGGGTCGTGGCGGCCCTGCTGCCCCTGCTGGACGACCGGCCGCTCGCGCTGTTCGGCCACAGCATGGGCGCGACCGTGGGCTACGAGGTGGCCCGGCGCCTGGAGCACGGGGCGGGTGTGCGGCCCGCCGTCCTGTTCGCGTCGGGCCGCCGGGCGCCCTCCCGGCACCGGGAGGAGTGGGCCCACCTCAAGGACGACGCGGGGCTGGCGGAGGAACTGCGGCTGCTGGGCGGCACCGACGGGGAGCTGCTCGCCGACCCCGACCTGCTGCGGATGGTCCTGCCGGCCGTACGGGTCGACTACCGGGCCATCGAGACCTACCGGCACCGCGCCGGGCCCGAACTCGGCTGTCCCGTCGCCGTGCTGATCGGCGAGGACGATCCCCGGGTCACCCTGGACGAGGCCACCGACTGGCGCCACCACACCAGCGCCGGTCACACGCTGGACGTGTTCCCCGGCGGCCATTTCTACCTGAACGACGTCACGGAGCAGATCTCCGGGCTCATCGCCGACCGGATGACCTCGCTGCGCGCCACCGGAGGACTCGCCCGGCCGTGAACCGATCTCCGCGCACGCCCCGCCGGTGGGGCATCCACCTGTTCACCGTCCTGGCCGTGCCGTTCTGCCTCTTCATGGGCAGCTGGCAGCTCGACCGGTTCTCGGCACGGGTCGAGGCCGATCAGGAGTACCGCCGCTACCAGGACGCGCAGGCCCGGCAGAGCGGCGAACCGCTCGCCGCCATGCTGCCCGTCAGCGGCGCGACGGTGGGCCTGCTCGCCACCGCGAGCGGCAGCTACGACACCGGCGGACAGTTCCTGGTCCCCGAGCGGCGGCTGGACGGCGAGGACGGCTTCTACGTCCTGACCGTGCTGCGTACGGACGAGGGCCGGGCGGTGCCCGTGGTGCGCGGCTGGCTCCCCGGCGAGGCGGGGGCCGTCGCGGTCCCGGCCCCGCCCGGGGGCCGGGTCACCGTGACCGGTGCGCTCCAGGCCCCGGAGCACCAGCGGACCAGGGGGGTCCGGGCGGGCGGTCTTCCGCCGGGGCGGCTCGGCGTCATCAGCGCGGCCGCGCTGGTCAACGTACTCCCGTACGAGCTGTACGACGCCTGGCTCACCGTGCCCGACCCGCCGGCGCCGCTGCGTGCGGTGCCCCCGGTCGTTCCGGCGGGCGCCGGGCTGGACTACAAGGCCTTCCAGAACCTCGGCTACACCGGGGAGTGGTTCGTCTTCGCGGGGTTCGTCGTCTTCATGTGGTCCAAGCTCCGCCGCCGGGAGCGGGAGGGCCCCGCGGCCGTGGCGTCGGTGGTGACCGCGGCCGCGCCCGTCGCGGTGTCCGGCCGCGCCGAGGACGCCCGTAAGGACCGGACGCTGCGGATCGCGGGCGCCGTGCTCGCCGCCGTGTCCGTCGCCTTCCTCGTATGGAGCGGCACCGTGTACGTCACCGGCCGGGACTACAGCGGCGAACTGGTCGGGTTCGAAGTGCTGTCGGCGGACTCGGTGGAGGCGCGGGTCGCGGTGCGCAAGGACGCGGGCACGGTCGTGGTGTGCACCCTGCGGTCGCTGTCGGAGGCGGGCCGCGAAGTGGGCCGCAAGGACGTCGGTTTCCCGGAGCGGGCGGACTCGGTGGACCGGCTCGTCCGGCTGCGTACGACGGGGCGCGCCACCGCGGTGGAGCTGGTCGGCTGCCAGGACGCGGCGGCCGGCTGAGGCCCCGCGGGGTCAGGGGAGGATCAGGCAGCAGGTGGTGGCGACCGGCAGCATCACGCAGGCGACGGCGCCCATCCAGAACAGGCCCTTCAGGGCCGGGTGGCCCGCGCCGCGCCGGTCGAGGATGCGTGCGATGCGGATGGCCACGGAGGGTCCCCCGGCCGCGAAGGCGGACCGGTCCGTCACCCGCGCGGCCGCCATCGAGTAGAGCGCGGTGGCCAGCACGTCACGCGCGCAGTGGCGCAACGCGCGGTCGTCAGCGGCCATTTCGAGCATGAGCGGCACCTGCGAGCCGGCCAGCCGGGCCAGCGGCAGGCCGCGGAAGATCCGGCCGAAGGCCTCGACGGCGCCGATCACCACGTGGTGGCGGCCTGCGATGTGCGCCCGCTCGTGCCGCAGGGCGGCGGCCAGTTGCGCCGCGCTGAGGATGTCCATGGCGCCGGTGGTCACGACGATCTGCGCCGACCGTCCGGGCAGGCAGTACACGGCCGGCTCGCCGTGCGGGACCACGGTGGCCCGCAGCCCGGTGTCGGTCCTGCCGATGAGCCGGAGCCCGTGCGCGTGCCGGGCGCGCCGCCGCCGGGCGCTCAGGAGTTCACGGCAGAAGGCGGCGACGGGCAGCGCGAGTACGGCGGCGGCCGCCGCCAGCGCCCACCGGTCCACGGCGGCGGCCGCCATCGAGCAGTCCTGCCCGTCACGGGGCAGGCAGGCCGCCGCGTGGTGGGCCATCCCGTGGGCGTGCTCGTACGGCAGGACCAGCAGCATCACGCCGAACGCGACCGCGGCGGTGAAGGCGGCCGCGAGCACGCCCCAGGCGGCGACGGCCAGTCGGGGCGCCTGCCCGACCCACCGCGCCCGGGCCAGCAGGCCCGGACACAGCAGGCCGGTACACACCGCCGTGATCAGCGGCGGGAGGACGTGATGGTTCACCCTCGGACGCCGTCCCCCGGAGCAGCGCCCTCGTCCGTCGCGGCCTGACGCCCGAGGGAACGCAGCGCCGCGTCCAGCGACCCCACGTCCTCCGGCGACATGTGCTCGACGAAGCGCATCAGCGCCGCCGGACGGTCCGACGCGCAGCCCAGGGCATCGCGCATCAGGCCGGCCGTGTAGTCCGCGCGGCTGCGCACCGGTTCGTACGTCCACGCCCGGCCGCTCTTGCCGCGCCTGAGCCAGCCCTTGCGGTAGAGCACGTCGGCCACGGTCAGTACCGTGGTGTAGGCCAGCGGCCTGGTCCTGTTGATGTCGTCGACGATCTCCCGGACCGTGACCGCCCGCTCCCACCGCCACAGCCGGTCCATGATCTCGGCCTCCAGCTCGCCCAGCCGTCTCATGAGCGCCTCCCCCCTCGTCTGACCCGCGAAGTGGTCGTCTGCTCCCCCGTCCGCCACATCGTAGACAGTCGGCTCGTCGAGCAGCAGCTTCGCGGAGGGTCCTCGATGCCGAGTGCGCGGGCACGCCGGCTGGCGAAGTCGGCCTGCTTCGCCGAGGGGGTGACGCCCCCGGCCTTGCATCCGGACCGCTGGTGGGCCATGACCATCGAGCCGCCGCGGCCGCAGCCGGCGTCCACGAGGGTGTCGGCGCGCCCGATGGGGCCGAGGTGGTCCAGCCGTCTGGGCCCAGACCGCCTCGGCGAGGTACCCCATGGCGTAGCGGTAGGCGCGCCGGGGCGCGTCCGGGGCGTCGGGGTGGCAGGCGACCATGCAGCGCCCGACGTGGAAGCCGTCGAACTGGTCCTCCCCGTCCTCGGCGTACAACTCCCCGATGCAGTGATCTTGCCCGGCAGGGGGTTCGCCCGGACGACCGGCGAAATCCGGCCTGTTCGAAAGCCCGCCGAGCGCGCGGCCCGCGAGGCCGCCCCGTCTCGCCTCACGCCGTGTGCGGCAAGGGAGTGCGCAGAGCGGAGCGCCCGTTCTCCCAGGCCTCGCGAATGTGGTCGGCCAGCCGGTCCTCCAGCAGGACCGTCGCGGCGCAGCCGAAGGCGATGTCCGGCTCGAGCCCCGGCTCGTCGGCGAGGAGGCCCCCGATCACTTCACGCCGTACGACCTGTTCGTGCACCGCGTCGGCCTCGACGTGTTCCGTATAGAAGCGCTCGGCCGCGGGGCCCGCTCCGCACCGCCGCATGGCCGCGGCCATGCGGCGCGAACCGGGCGAGGAGGTCACCTCCAGGCAGGCGAAGTGGCCGACGAGCGCGCCCCTCAGGGCCCGGTGCAGGCCGAGCAGGGACATGAGGTTGACGGTGGCGAGCAGGGGGGCGGGCGCGTGGTCGAGGTAGCGGCCGTAGCCGTGGTCCAGGCCGAGGTCGTCCATGAGGTCGGCGAAGAGCTGGGCGTGGATGTCCGCGGCGTGCCCGGCCCCGAACTCGTCCGACTCGATCGCGACCATGCCGGCCTTCGCCCGTCCGGTCAGCCTGGGGATGACCCAGGCGTGCGGGTCGGCCTCCTTGAGGTGGTAGAGGGAGCGCAAGGCCGCGTACTCGCGCAACTGCCAGAGTTCACCGGCGGTTTCCAGGTGGTGGCTGACGCTCCCCGTGAGGTCGGCCGGTTCGAGGAGCAGGGGGGCGAACGCCTCCTCGACCGACCGGGGGGCGGCGGACAGGTCGGTGCGCAGGGCGTGGAGGAATCTCGTCTCCATCGCCTGGCGCAGGCCCAACAGTTCGGGGTCCCATTCGCGTTCGTCGTCGACGTCCTCGAAGCCCCTGTAGTGGAGCTCGTACAGGAGGTAGAGGGCAAGCTGGAGGTCCTCGCCCCAGGGGTCCGCCGAGAGGACGGCGCCCGGCGTGTGCGCGGGCGGGCGCCCGGTGCGCAGCGCGTCCACGACGGCGCCGGACAGCGCGCCCCGACGCCGGGCGAGGCGGGGGCCGGTGCTCGTCGTACTCCCTGTGAGCGAGGTCATCGGGTGCTCCTGTCCTGCCGGTCGGCGGGCGGGGCGGGGCGTTCGTGGCGGCGGTGGCTCGTATCGCACCAGGGGTGGATCCGACTGCGCCGGCAGGTGCACACGGCCACCATGAAGCGGTCGGACCGGGCGACGCTCCCGTCCTCCATGAGGATCTCCACCGGGCCCTCGACGAGGAGCGGACCCTGCGGGTCCAGGGTCATCCGGCACGCCGGCCTGCGTGGCCCGTCGGCGGCCCCGTCCCGGCCCGGGACCTGGTTCTCAGGCGTACTGGGCACGGATGATCACCAGCTCTTCCCACTCCCCGTGTGCGTCGGCCAGACCCTGGCCGACCAGCCAGGCTCGCCGGGACCGCAGCACCGGCCCCCACGGCACCCGGGCACGTTCCGTCACCCGGGCCGTCATGCCGGCCCGCCCCAGGAGCTCGAGGGTGGCCGTGGCTCCGCACATCGCGGAGTGCACCATGAGCAACGTCCCGCCCGGCCGCAACAGCGCCGGTGCGCTCGTACAGATCCTGTCGATGATCGCGCGTCCGTCCGGCCCGGCGTCCCAGGCGCGGGCGGCGCCGCGGGACGGCAGCCGGGCCTGCGGGGACGGCACGTACGGCGGATTGGCGAGTACGAGGTCGAAGCGGCGGCCCCGGGCGCGGGTGGCGAAGTCGCCGTGCAGCACCCGCAGGGGCAGCCGCCGCCGGAGCGCGTTGAGCCGGGCAGCTGCCACCGCGGGCCAGGAAACGTCGACCGCGGTGACCCGCGCCCCGGCGTGCGCCGCGCGCAGTGCGAGGTCACCGGTGCCGGTGCCGATCTCCATGACCTCCGTCGTCGGACCCAGCTCCTCGTGGGAGAGGGCTTCGGCGAGCAGCCGTGTGTCGGCCTGCGGCCGGTACACGCCCGGCAGGGTGACGAGCCCTCCGGGTGCGACACCTCCGGTGATTGCTGTACTTGGCACAGACACACCTCCGGTCGAATGCGATCCGCGCGGGGCGGACGGCAGTGGTTGATCGACAAACGGCGGCTTCCCGAAAGTCCTGGGCCTACCCCCCGGCCACGGAATCTTCAGAGGATCACACGAGGTCAGGACGGTCGACTCCGACTCCGACTCCGAATTCGACTCCGACTCCGACTCCGACGCATATTTCCCGGAGCCCTGGGCAGCCGCCGCCCATCGGAAGGCGCACTGAATGACGACCCGGAGGAGCACTCATGAGCAAGGCCAAGGCGAAGGCCAAGCAGGTCAAGGGAAAGGTCAAGGAGACCGCCGGAGACGCGATGGGCAACAAGCGCATGGAAGCCGAAGGAGCGGCCGAACGCATGACCGGCAAGGCACAGGAATCGACGGAGAAGGCGGCGGACCACCTCAAGAGGTCCAAGCGCTGAACACCCGCAGCACATCCACACCCCGGGGCGATCGCGTACAGCGACCGCCCCGGGGTCCGTGCGTCTCCCGTGATCAGCGACAGCTGGTCACCGGGCGGTGCGCCCGCATCGTCGGGAAGCCGGGTGCTCAGGTCCCCGTCGCCCACGGCTGTGGGGCCTGCCGGCAGCTCTTACCGCATCCGGTCGGAATCGTTCGTGTGGGACCTCACCGAGATCCACCGTGCCGCGGGGTGGGGCCGGCTCGCGCTGCGACGTGTACCGCTCCTCGGCGCCCCACGGGCGGGGCGGAGAGGAGACCTCCAGCCACACGCACTTCCCGCCCTCCACCGCTGTCCAGCCCCAGTCCCGGGCCAGCCGGTCCACGATGCGCAGGCCGTGCCCGCCGGGCCGGGACGGCTCGGCCCGGACGCGCATGGACGGCGTGACGGGACTGTTGTCGGTGACCTCGATCCGCAGCCGGTCACGGGTGCGCAGCAGCAGGAGCGATCTGGGCCCACCGCCGTGGAGGCATGCGTTCGCGACCACCTCGGACACCAGGAGCAGTACGTCGTCGGCGCCGGCCTCCGCGTCGACGTCCTTCGGCACCCCGTACCACTCGCTCAGCGCCTGGCGGGTGAAATCCCGGCAGCGGGCGACGGCACCGATGGCGCCGCCCAGCGCCAATCGTCGGGCTGGTACTGGGGATTCGGGCTCCTGCATGATGGTCCTCCGCTACCCGCCATCCAAACGGCGAGCCTCACATGTGATCGTTCGTGTAGTACTGCTCGGTGAGGCGGACGAACGCCACGTCCTCGTCGGTCTGTCCGCTCTCGTAGTCCGGTGAGTCCTTGATCTCCTCCTTCGTGGCGGAGACGAACACGGTCTCGTTCTCGGTGTCCACCCGCGCCACCAGGCTGGTCGGAACCAGCACGTGCCGACCGAAGATCCACGGGCCGGTGTCCACCACGATGAACGGCTTGCCGACGTACTCCGAGTGCTTGTCGACCGAGCCGATGTGTCCGTCGGACGCTTCGACCCGATACCCGATCAGATCGGCTGGTGAGGTCGCCATGAGGAACTCCTCCCGGTTTCTGTGACCTCCTGCGCCTACCCCGGCCCGGGCGGCTCAAGCCGGTGGTCGGTTCAGGTGGTAGAGGGCGAAGGCGCTTCCGATCACCGGCATGGCGACGTTTCGCACCCTCACCCCGCCCTCCGTCATTCCGTGCTCGGTGCCCAGGTGGGCGTGGCCGTGGATCGCGAGATCCGCTCCCGCCCCGTCGACGGCCTCGGCGAGCAGGTAGCTGCCGAGGAACGGGTAGATCTCCGGTGGTTCGCCCGCCAGGGTGTCGGGGACCGGCGCGTAGTGGGTCAGGGCGATCCGTACCGCGCAGTCCCTGTCCGAGAGTTCCCGCAGCGAGCGGAGGAGCCCGTCCGCACATCTGCGGGTGTACTGGATGAACGCCTTCATCTCGGGTTCGCCGAATTCGCTGGCGCAGCGGCCGGCGAATCCGCCGCCGAAACCCTTGGTCCCGGCCACGCCCACCGTCGTGCCGTCCACGTCGAACTGGACGCAGTCCCCCTCCAGCACTTTGACGTCCGCCTCGGACAGCACCCGGGTGACGGCTTCCTGGCGGTCGCTCTGGTAATCGTGGTTGCCGAGGACGGCGATCACCGGTACCGGCAGCCCCGCGACTTCGCCGGCCACCACCCGGGCCTCCTCCTCCGTCCCGTGACGGGTCAGGTCGCCGGCCAAGAGCAGCAGGTCGGCGCAGGTTCCGAGGGTTTCGAACGCGGGCCGCAGCAGCCCCTCGGCGCCCGGTGCGAGGTGGATGTCACCCACGGCGGCGACGCGGATCACGACAGCTCCTCGGGGCGCTGGTCGGGTGGCTGCACACCGCCGACCTGGAGATCCTGCCGCCAGGGCAGGTCGGCCAGCTCCTGCGCGGCGGTGCGCAGGATCGCGTCCCGGCAGGCCGGGGTGGTGACGGTGCCCCACAGCACGATGCAGCTGCCGTGCATTTCGATCCGTACGCCGAGCTCGGAGATCTCCTCACGCGCCAGACGGTCGCGCAGGTGTTCGATGCGGTAGCGGAGGGGGCCGGCGTGATCGAGGTGCGTCATGGTGTCGACTCCCTGGGCTTGATGACGTCGAGCCGCTCGAGCAGGTAGAGGAAGGCGTCCGCCAGCGGAGTCGCCCCGTGGGCCCGGTGGAGCTGCGGCCAGTCGATGCGCTCGCGCAGCACGCGGGCCATGGGGAGCAGGTCGCCGAAGTCGCAGTAGTGCTCGGTGAGCGCCGCGAGGCGGCTGTCCATGAGGTCGGTGGGCGCCAGGACCGGCATCCACACGGAGTCCACCGACCGCTGTTCAGCACGGTCCAACAGCTCCGTGCTCACCGGGCGCCGGGCGAGCTCGAAGATCAAGTCGATCTCCTCGCCGCCGGCCCGGCCCTTGAGCAGCCAGTCCTCCGAGGCCTCGTGCATTTCGATGCCGCCGCCCTCCAGCGCGTGCACCGCCGTCTCGGCGTCGGCTCTGCGGAGGCAGAAGTCCGTGTCGTGCTGGAAGTGGGCCGGCACTCCGTGCGCGAACGCCGCCACGCTCCCGGCGAGCGCGAAGGGCTTCCCGGTGCCTTTGAGGAGTGCCGCCACCTGTTTGGTGATCTCCAGGATGGCCTGTGTGTGGTCGTGTGGCAGGGAAGCGCCGGCTCCCGCCCGGGACGTGGGGCGATCCCTCACAGCGCGCCTCCTCGTCGGCCCGTTTCAAGGTCGAAAGGCGCCTGCCCGGCCAAGGAAGTACCAAACGGTGCCATCCGCGCGCAAAAGGGTGAATTCCGCGCCCGGCACCCGGCACCACCGGCCGGGTCGACGTGTCCACTGTGACGGGTGGGGTAGGTGGGTCATGCCGCGCACAAGTGGGTATAACACCGTCGAACACCACGACGGTCCCGCCGCGCCGCAAGGGGCGCCGGACCCCTCCGTCGGAGGATCCCCATGCCCACCAGTCACCCGGCAGCAGAAGCCCTCGTCCACGCCATGCCCGCCGATCCGCTCTCGGTCGGCACGGCCGAGGCACGGACCTTGTCCACCGCGCTGTTCAGACGGCTGAACTCGCTCGCCGAGGGCACCCCCGAGTACTCGTACGTGCGCAATACGCTCGTCGAGCTCAACCTCAGCCTCGTGAAGTACGCCGCACACCGGTTCCGCAACCGCAGCGACCCTCTGGAGGACATCGTCCAGGTGGGCACGGTCGGCCTGATCAAGGCCATCAACCGGTACGACGTCGAGCGCGGCGTCGAGTTCACGACCTTCGCCCTGCCCACCATCTCGGGCGAGATCAAGCGGTATTTCCGGGACAGCACCTGGTCGGTGAAGGTACCCCGAAGACTCCAGGAGCTCCGGCTCGACATCGCCAAGGCCCACGACGCCATGGAACAGCAGCTCGGCCGCCGCCCCACCGAACACGAACTCGCCGGGCGGCTGGGCATCAGCGACGGCGCGCTCACGGACGGCCTCATGGCCGCCAACGGATATACCGCGGGCTCCATCGAAACACCGGCCGACGAGGAATCCGCAGGACACTCCCTCAGCCAGACGCTGGGCGTCGAGGAGGACGCGTACGACCGGATCGAATGCCTGGAGGCGCTCAAGCCGCTGCTGGCCGGGCTGTCGGAGCGCGACCGGCTGCTCCTCTCGCTGCGCTTCGGCGAGGAGCTCACGCAGAGGGAGATCGGCGACCGGCTCGGCATCTCCCAGATGCACGTCTCCCGGCTGCTGGGCCACATCATGACCACCCTGCGGACCGGCATGCTGAGCGATGCCACGGCCGACGCGACGGCGGACTCCGGGGACTGACGGCGTGCCGCCGGTCCGGGGCGGGGCCCGGTCAGGCGCGGGTTCCGCCGCCGCAATGGGGTCAGGCGCGGGGTTCCGCCGCCGCGATGGATGCGAGCGGGGATCCCGGGTCCCGTTCGACCTCGAGGTCACCCAGGGTGACGATGCCGACGAGTCCGCCGTCCTCGTTCTCCACGGGCAAGCGCCGCAGCGCGTGCCGGCGCATGAGGTCCACGGCCTCGTCGACGTGGTCGCCCGGCCTGACCGTGACCGGCTCGGCGGTGCAGATCTCCCGTACGGTCGTCTCGGCGGGATCCCGGTCCTCCGCCAGCCCGCGCACGACGATGTCGCGGTCCGTGAGGATCCCGCGGAGCCGGCCCTGGTCCACGACCAGCACGTCCCCGATGCCGGCGTCCCGCATCACCCGCGCGGCCTCCGCCAATGAGGTGAGCTGTTCGACGGTCACCGGATTCCCGGTCATCACCTCGTGCACTCGTCGGGTCATGGATCCTCCCGCTGCTGGAAGCGGTGCTTGCGCGGGGCGCCTACCCTCCCTCGTGCGGGGTAAGCGCGGCCGGGTGATTGGCCTGTGCCATGCGGGGTATGCGCTCCGCGGATGACCCATCGCTCACAGGCTCCCCGGGAGGCGGTTCCATGATCCAGGTCACCATTCCGCTGATCCCGGGGGGTCAGAGCGGGCCTTTGATTCCCGCCGACCAGGTCACCGCCCTGCTGCGCACGATCGCCGTGGACTGGTTGCGCTCGGCGGACGCCGCCGATCCGGCGGTCGACCGGGAGACCGTGGACAGCCTGGCCGGAGTACTGGACGAGCTCGCCGACAGCATCGACGTGGAGTGCATCGCCTTCGCGTCGGCCCCGGAGGGCCAGGCGCCGGACGGGGAGTGAGGCGCAACCGGAGCGACCGCGCCCCTTCAGGCCCGCCCGTTCAGGCCCCGGACCGCCCCCGGTCCGGGGTTCCGTGCGTCAGCCGGGTCCGGACCAGAGCCGCCGCCAGTCGGGGCAGGTCGGCCTCGGGAACGAGCTCGGCCAGCCCTTCGGGTGTCCCCGGGAGGCCCAGGGCGCGAGCCCCCTCCCGGGCCCTGCGGTCGAAGGCGGGCCGAAGCTCCGGCCACAGTCCCTGCACCTCCCGGCGTCCGGCCGACTCCGCCAGCAGGCGGTTCACTTCGACTCGCTGATCCATCGGCCGCACGCGCGGCTCCTACCCGGCGCCGCGCCCCGCATACGCACGTGCTTGCGAGCGCCCCTTACAGTTCCGCCGTGGACGATCACGGGCAGGACTTCCCGGCAGCGGTGCGCGCCGTACTCGCTGAGGCCGGCTTCGGCGAGAGCGCCCTCGGGGCGGAAGGCGTCCACGTGGTCGAACACGCCCGCGGGGTGATGGTCGGCTGGATGCCGCGCGAGCTCCGGGAACTGCCCTCCCGGCGGCGCGGCCCGCGCCGTACCCGCTCCGGCGGGCGCCGGGACCTCCCCGGCCTGCGCCACGCCTTCGGCCTCGCTCTCGCCGCGGCTTTCCGCGCCGCCGGTTTCAGCGTCGAGACCCGCGGGGACGAGTGGCTGCTCGTGGTCCGCCCGGGCTCGGTGTCGAGCCCGGCCCGCCCCACCGCTTAGGCGGCCTTCAGGTGCGCAGGCGGCTGTTGGGGCCGTCCTGGTCACCTGCGCTCTCGTCGTTGAACCAGTAGTCGCCGGCGGCCAGGTAGCGGAACGAGTGAGTGCCCTTGCTGGGGAGTTCCACCGTGACCGCCCGCTTGCCGTCCTTGCGGGGCTCGAGGGTGTGGACCCCGGGCTGCCAGTCGTTGAAGTCGCCCACGACGCTGACCGGCCCGGGCGGGCGGTCGGCGGGGAGGATGAAGGTCACCTCGGTGCGGTCCTTGCGCAGCGTGCGCTCCAGCATGGTGATCGGCTCCTGACGGCGGGGACGGGTGGGGACGGTGCCCATCTTCCGCAGCGGACCGGCGATCCGCATCCCGGCGCGGCGCGGTCCGCCACGACGTCACCTGGGCGGGACCGGCCGCGGCCCTCGGCCACGGGGCTTGCGTCGCGGGACGACGCGGGCCGCCATGTGGGTCTGCCGCATGCCCAGGGCGGCGGCGTCGGGCGGTCCTGCCCCGGGTACGTGCAAGGCGAGGGATCCGGGGTAGGCGCGGGGCATGATCTCTTCTCTCCCGCTCGCGGCTTCCGGTTCGTCGTCCCTCTTCTTGATCGTGGCCGGTGTCGTCGTGGTCGCCCTCCTGCTCGGGGCGTTCTGGTACGGAAGCCGACGCGCCGCAGCCCGCAAGGACCCCGGAGCACGGCCGACGGATCAGAGCCCCCCGGCACGCGCCCGGCAGGACTCCTGGCAGACCCCCGACGACCCCGACCGGCCTTCCCGTCCTTGACGGGCGTGAACACGCTGGCCTTGACGGGCGTGAACGTGCTGGTCAAGCCCTGACGGCACGGTCGGCGGCATCGCGCAGCCGCCGGGACAGGGGCTGGTCGGGGGCGAGCGGGACGGTGTCCATGCCCGCCCCCGACCGCAGCCCGGCGAGGAACTCGCCGACGGCCTCCACGGACGTGTGGAGGGGCTCCCAGGACAGTTCCTCGCGCGCCCGGCTGGAATCCATCAGCGGCAGGCGCAGGACGGCGTCGAACAGGTCCGGCGAGGCGGGGACCAGGTGCAGCCGCCAGGCCGCCGCGAGGGCCGCCCTCACCGGGCCGGAGGGCATCGACAGGCTCCGCGCCTCGAACAGGGAGGCCAGGACGTCGGCGTCCAGGGGCGGTTCGGCCGCCAGATTGAACGCCCCCCGTACCGGAAGCGCCACGGCCGCCAGGTACGCGGTGGCCGCGTCGTCGGTGTGCAGGGCCTGGAAACGCAGCCCCGGCAGGTCGGGAACGGCGGGGACGAGACCGGGGCGCACGAGGCGGCCGGGAAGCAGTCGCCCCGCGAAGATCCGTCGTTGCTCCGAGGCGGACGCTTGTTTGAAGAGGAAGGCCGGCCGCATGCGCACCACGCGAACCTCCGGGTGCTTGCCCTCGTAGGCGTCGAGGACCCGTTCGAGATAGGCCTTCTCCCGGGTGTACGCGGCCTGCGGCCAGCCGTGCGTGGGCCACGTCTCGTCCACCCTGTGGTCCTTGGGGCCGGGCGAGTACGCGCCGACCGAGGAGGCGTGGACGAGTACGGGCACGCCGGCGGCCGCCACCGCCTCGAAGACGCGCAGGCTACCCAGGACGTTGGTGCGCCAGGTCTCGGCGGGGTGGTGGGTGGGCTGGAACTGCCAGGCGAGGTGGACGACGGCGTCCGCGCCGGTGAAGAGCGCCACGAGGTCCGCGCCGCCCGGCGCGATGTCCACGGCCTGCCACTGCGTCTTGGCCGGGCGCCACCCCGGGAGCCGACGGGCCAGGCCCAGCACGGAACCCACCGCGGGGTCTTCCGAGAGGGCCCGCACGACGCTGCTCCCGACGTTTCCGGTGGCCCCCACGACGACGACACGGCTTCCCGCCGCCTTGGCCGCCGAAAGGTCCTGTGTGTGCGTACGACGTGACATCGCGCGGGCTCCTCTCCTGCAGGGGGACGGGACGGGCACCTACCCGTACTCCCCCCTCACATACGTCCCGGTTTCTCCCTGCTGACGGCCCTCCGGGTTTCGTGCGTCCCCGCAGGGGCAGCCGCCACGGAGAGACCCCGCACGACCGAGACAGGACAGAGAACAGGGAGGCAGCCATGGACGAGCAGGGCGGCGCCGGAGGCGTCCCTCCGCATGACGGACACGGCTCACCACGAGCCGGGCAGGGCATCCCGCGCGGCGACGAAGAACGGACGGCCGCCGCCGACACGGACGAGGCGAGCCGCCTTGACCGGCCCGGCGCGGCGCCGGACCCCGGCAAGGGGCGCAGGCGCTGGGTGAGCCCGAAGGAGGGCGGGGCGAGCGAGCAGCGGGGCGGGAGCGATGACATGAAGGACGTGGAGGACATGTAGGTGACGGCTCGTGGCGGACGACCGCCCCGAGCCGTCCCCTACCCGTCCCGTCGCCGGGGCCGTCGATCCTGACCGGCGGCCCCGGCGGCGGCCCGCTCGACACGCTTCGGGTCGGCGGGCGGTGCGCTGGATCCGGTCCCCGTGCGCGACGGCACTCCGGGCGCCCGGCCGTGTTCGTCGACCATGGCACCCTCATCGGGCAGCAACCCGGACGCGAACCGCCTCGTCGGTTCGCGTTCCGATGCCCGTTCGTGGTCGTGCTCGTGCTCGTTGCCGTTCACGGTTCCTCTTCTCCGTGTGCTCACGTGTCCAGGGGTGTGTGTCCGGGCGGCACGGCTTCCTCGGGGGGCCACCGGGCCGGGCGGCAGGCACGACCGACCACCAGCAGGTAACGGCCCGTCTCCACGGGGAAGCCGCCGTCACATGGCTCACGCGCAGCGCCTACCCGGCGCGCACGGAAACAAAAGCGCGCCGGTCAAGCGGGACCTGCCGGAGTGCGCCCCCAAGTGTCCGAGGACGGTGACGGCGAGGTCGAGCCGCGGGCCGGCGTGCACGGCGGGTGCGCCGTGGCCCGTGCCCGGTCCCACGACCAGGAGGACGTCAGCGCCGCGTTCCCGGATCAGCGTGTCGAGGGCAGCCGGGGCTTGATGTGTTCCGGCCGCAACGGCTCTGTCAGCAGGACGTTGTCCTGCGGGTGAATCAGGGCCGCCGCCACGTAGTCGGCCGCACACCGGTTCAAGACCGCCCGTCGGGGAAGGCGCATCGGGTCACCGGGGTGACCTGCACCCCGGCGAAGGGAGTGAGCGCCATGCGCATCGCGTTTCTGACCGCTCCGGAGGGCGTGGAGGAGGTCGAGCTCACCGCGCCCTGGAAGGCCGTCGAGACGGCCGGCTGGAGCGCGCAGCTCGTATCGACGCAGGCCGGACGGGTGCAGGCGTTCCACCATCTCGACAAGGCGGACACCTTCCCCGTCGACCACGTACTGGCCGGCGACACCTCGGACGCCTTCGACGCGCTCGTGCTGCCCGGCGGCGTCGCCAATCCGGACGCCCTGCGCACGGACGGACGGGCCGTCGGCTTCGTCCGGAGCTTCTTCGAGGCGGGCAAACCGGTCGCGGCGATCTGCCACGCGCCCTGGACCCTGGTCGAGGCCGATGTCGTACGCGGCAGGACGCTGACGTCGTGGCCCAGCCTGGCGACCGACATCCGCAACGCGGGGGGCACCTGGGTCGACGAGGAGGTACGGGTGTGCCGCGCGGCCCCCACGACGCTCATCACCAGCCGCAAGCCCGACGATCTCGACGCGTTCTGCGCCACGCTCGTGAAGGAGTTCGACCTCCCTCGATCGTGACGGGCCCCCGGGCCGCGCCCGGACAGGAGGAGCCATGGCAAGATTCGCCGTCGAGGCGAGGTCCGTCCCCGGGGCAACGGTTCTGGCGCTGGCCGGGGAGCTCGACCACGACACCGTGGAACCGTTGCGGCAGGCCATTGACGCCGCCGCATGGCACGGCGGCGGGCGGCTCCTGGTCGACTTGAGCCGCCTGGACTTCTGCGATTCCACGGGATTGAACGTGCTGCTGCACGGCCGCCTCACGGCCGGGGAATCCGATGGCAGCCTCGAGTTGGTCGGCCTGCACCCACCGGTCGAGCGCATGTTCCACGTCACGGGCGCGGACCGCCTCTTCCAGGTGCATGCCGATGTGGAGGCGGCACTGGCGACGGCCCGGCGGAACCCCAGCCCGCTCTAGTTGTATTGACCCGCAGGGTTGTTTACGCGGCTGATGGGTGGGTGTCCGCCGAGTGCGGTGTGGCAGCGGTGGTGGTTGTAGGTGTGGAGGAAGTCTGTCAGGGCTGCTGTCCGTTCGGCGTTTGAGGTGTAGGGCCGCAGGTAGGCCCACTCGTCCAGCAGGGTGCGGTTGAAGCGTTCGACTTTGCCGTTGGTCTGCGGGCGGTAGGCGCGGGTGAGCTTGCCGGCCGCGCCGAGGTCGGCCAGGACGGCTTTCCAGGCCAGGCCCTTGCGGTAGGCCCAGGCGTTGTCGGTCAGGACCCGTTCGATGCGGGTGATGCCCTGGCCGTGGAAGAACGCGGCCGCGCGGGTCAGGAAGGCCGCGCAGGTCGCGACTTTCTCGTCGGGGTGGATCTCGCTGTAGGCGAGGCGGGAGTGGTCGTCGACGGCGGAGTGGACGTAGTCGAAGCCCATGGCGGAGCGGTTGGCGCGGCCGGCCTGGCGGCCCAGGACCTTGTGGCCGCCGCCGTCAGGGATCCGGCCGAGTTTCTTCACGTCGACGTGGATCAGTTCGCCGGGCCGCTCGCGTTCGTAGCGGCGGATCACGGTGCCGGTCGGACGGTCGAGCCAGGCGAGCCGGTTGAGGCCGTGGCGGGTCAGGATCCGGTGGACGGTCGAGGCGGGCAGGCCCAGGATCGGCCCGATCCGGACGGGCCCCAGTTTGCGGGTCCGGCGCAGGTCACAGACCCTCGCCTCGACGTCGGCCGGGGTCCGGTGCGGCGTCGTGCGAGGCCGGCTGGACCGGTCGTGAAGACCCGCCTCGCCCTCGGCCCGCCACCGGCGGACCCATTTGTGGGCGGTGGCCCGCGATATGCCCATCTCGGCCGCGACGTGCGCGACGGGGCGGCCCGAGCGGACACGTTCGACCAGCAGGCGCCTACCGAAGACCGTCAGGCGGGCATTACGGTGGGACACGAAGACCTCCGTGTGGTGAGTTCCTAGACAGCTCCCACCACACCGGAGGTCTTCGCCATGTTCAAGACCTACCGAGTGTCAACAACGCTCGTGATCAATACATCTAGTGCCGGGACCGGACGGGTCACCGGCCCCGGCCCCGGTGCCGACGCGCGCAGCGGTTGCGGGAGCGGTCGAGGGGCGGGCGTCAGCGGCCGGTGTCACGCTGAGTCCCTACTGGGAGACGAAGTCAGTGGTGACGGGCGGCCGTACTGGCACCCGGTCTTCGGCGTCGCCGACTGTGACGCCGCGGTCGCCAGGGTCACCGAGAACGGTGGCAGCGTACAGATGGGGCCGGCGGACGCCGAGGGCGTCGGCCGGCTGGCCTTCTGCCTCGACCCGTCGAACGCGGACTTCGTCGTGCTGGCCCCGGCCCGGAGCTGAGTTCCGCCGGATCCAGCGGCCACCGCGTCACGGCCGCTCGCCGCCACGCCCACCTGCGGGTGAAGTCCCGTCGAAGATCGGCGGGGGTGCCCGGAGGGCCGGGACACTGGGGCCCGGTACGGGCGGCCGTACCCCTGGGTTCGGGGAGCGGAAGAGATGGCGAACGACACGGTCCTGCTGGTGCTGCGGGAGAACCCGATGGGCGGCGGCGTCAGCGCCGAGCAACTGCGGCGCATCGGCAAGGAGTTGGAGAACAAGGGCCTGGAGCTTCGCTGGGCGCCGAGTGCGCGTGACGCGCGGGCCGCTCTGCAGACCGAGGCCGGTGTCGCGGCCGCCGTGGTCGCCTGGGACCTGCCGCTCACGGCGGGGGGCGCGGCCGAGGAGGGCGGCGGCGGGGAGGTCCTGCGCCACATCGGGCGCCGTTTCAAGGACCTGCCGGTCTTCCTGGTGATGACCGACGACGCGGACCAGGACCTGGAGCGGCTGCCGCTGTGGGTCTCGGAGACGGTGATCGGCTACATCTGGCCGCTGGAGGACACGCCGTCGTTCATCGCGGGCCGGGTCGCGACGGCGGCCCACGGATACCACCGGGACCTCCTGCCGCCGTTCTTCAAGGCGCTGCGCAGGTTCGACGACTCCCACGAGTACTCCTGGCACACTCCCGCCCACTCCGGCGGGGTCGCCTTCCTCAAGTCCCCGGCCGGGCGGGCGTTCTTCGACTACTACGGGGAGCGGCTGTTCCGCACCGACCTGTCGATCTCGGTCGGCGAACTCGGGTCGCTCTTCGAGCACAACGGCCCGATCGGCGAGGCCGAGCGCAACGCCGCCCGGGTCTTCGGCTCCGACCGTACCTACTTCGTCCTGCACGGCGACTCCACCGCGGACCGGATGGTCGGCCACTACAGCGTGACGAGCGACGAGATCGCGCTCGTGGACCGCAACTGCCACAAGTCCGTGCTGCACGGGCTCGTGATCTCCGGGGCCCGCCCCGTCTACCTGGTGCCCACCCGCAACGGCTACGGGCTCGCCGGCCCCCTTCCGCCCGCCGTGACCGACCCGGCGGCGGTGGCCGCGACGATCGCCGCGAACCCGCTCACGGCCGGGGCGCTCTCCCCCGCGGCCCAGTACGCGGTCGTCACCAACTCCACCTACGACGGCCTGTGTTACGACACGGTCGCGGCGGCGCGGGCCCTCGCGCCGAGCACGCCGCGCCTGCACTTCGACGAGGCCTGGTTCGCGTACGCCCGCTTCCACCCGCTGTACACGGGCCGCTACGGCATGGCCGTGGGGCCGCACACCTTCCCGGACGACGGCAGTGGGCCGGGCCGGCCGACGGTCTTCGCGACCCAGTCCACGCACAAGCTGCTGGCCGCCCTCTCCCAGTGCGCGATGGTCCACGTCAGGTCGGCGCCACGGGCACCGGTCGAACACGAGCGGTTCAACGAGGCGTTCATGATGCACGGCACCACCTCGCCGCTGTATCCGGCGATCGCCTCCCTGGACGTGGCCACCGCGATGATGGACGGCGCGCAGGGCCAGTGGCTGATCGACGAGGCGGTGACCGAGGCGATCCGGTTCCGCCAGGCCGTGGTCCGCACCGGGCGCCGCATCGCCGCCGCCGGGGACCGGCCGGGCTGGTTCTTCGGCGTGTGGCAGCCGGAGTCGGTCACCGACCCGGCGACCGGGGCCCGCGTCGCGTTCGCGGATGCGGCGCCGTCCCTGCTGAGCCGCGAGCCGTCCTGCTGGCACCTGGAGCCCGGCGCCGACTGGCACGGCTTCGCCGGGCTGAGCGAGGGCTACTGCCTGCTGGACCCGGTCAAGGTCACCCTGACCTGCCCCGGGGTGACGGCCACCGGGGAGACCGGCGACTGGGGCATCCCGGCGCGGATCCTCACCGCCTACCTGGCGGCGCGCGGGATCGTCGTGGAGAAGACCGACAGCTACACCACGCTGATCCTCTTCTCGATGGGCATCACCAAGGGCAAGTGGGGCACCCTGATGGACGCCCTCATGGACTTCAAGGCCCTCCACGACGCGGACGCCCCGCTGGACCGGGTCCTTCCGGGGCTGGTCGAGCAGTTCCCGCGCCGTTACGGCCGTACCACCCTCGGCGCCCTGTGCCGCGAGATGCACGAGCACCTGACGCGCGCCGAGCTGATCACCGCCCTCGACGCGGCCTTCCAGGAGCTGCCGGAGCCGGTGGCCCCGCCGCGCCACTGCTACCAGCTGCTGATCCGCGGCGGTACGGAGCGCGTACGGCTGGCCGAGGCGGCCGGGCGGGTGGCCGCGGCGATGGTGACCGTGACCCCGCCGGGGATCCCCGTACTGATGCCCGGGGAGTCCACCGGCGCTCCGGACGGGCCGCTGCTGCGGTACCTGCGGGCCCTGGAGGCCTTCGACCGGGTCTTCCCGGGCTTCCACAGCGAGGCGCACGGGGTGAGCGTGGATCCCGAGAAGGGCGACTACCTGATCGAATGCGTCCGCACGGCCCACGACGACCGGACGTCGGGCTCAGCCGTTCAGTGACGTCATGAGCTCGGGCGCGTACCGGTCCCCCGCGACCACGCCGTGCGGCGCGACGGCGTCGATGGACGCCAGGTCGGCGTCGGTCAGCGCGACCGCGGTCGCGGCGACGTTCTCCTCCAGGTAGCGGCGGCGCTTGGTCCCGGGGATCGGGACCGCGCCCCTGCGCAGGGTCCAGGCGAGCGCGAGCTGCGAGGGGGTGACCCCCTTCTCCCCGGCGAGGTGGCGGACCCGGTCGACGACGGCCAGGTTGCGCGCGAAGTTCTCGCCCTGGAAGCGGGGGTCGGTGCGGCGGAAGTCGTCGGCGGCGAAGTCGTCCGGGCTGGTCACGGCTCCGGAGAGGAAGCCGCGGCCGAGCGGGGAGTAGGCGACGAGACCGATCCCGAGCTCGCGCAGGGTGTCCAGTACGCCGTCGTGCTCGATCCCGCGCTCGAAGAGGCTGTACTCGGTCTGTACGGCGGCCAGCGGGTGCACGGCGTGGGCTCGGGCGATGGTGGCCGCGGCGGCCTCGCAGATCCCGATGTGGCCGACCTTGCCGGCAGCGACCAGCTCGGCCATGGCGCCGACGCTCTCCTCGATCGGCACGTTCGGGTCGACGCGATGGAGGTAGTACAGGTCGATGTGGTCGGTGCCGAGGTGGCGCAGGGAGCGGTCCGCGGAGCGGCGGATGTACTCGGGGGTGGCGTTGTGCCCGCGGAAGGCTCCCTCGTCGGTGAACTCGACGCCGGTCTTCGTAGCGATGACGGCGGCGTCGCGGCGGCCGGCGAGGGCCTTGCCGAGGAGCTGCTCGTTGAGGAAGGGGCCGTAGCCCTCGGCGGTGTCGAGCAGGGTCACGCCCAGTTCCAGGGCGCGGTCGATGGTGGCGAGGGCCTCGGTCTCGTCGGTGGCCCCGTAGTGGGCGCTCATGCCCATCAGGCCGAGGCCCTCGGCGCCGACCTTCAGTCCCTGGCTGCCCAGTGCGCGCATCTCCATGATGTCCTCCATAAGCAAGTAACTAACTGGATAGTTCGAGTCTGCGGCACGGGCGCGCCAGATGTCAATAACTAGATAGTTACTTGCTAGGCTGCCTGCCATGGCACGGGATTCCAGCGCAACGAAGGCACGGCTCCTCGACGCGGCGTTCTCCGAGTTCGCCGCGTACGGCATCGCCGGGGCGCGGGTCGACCGCATCGCGGAGACCGCCCAGGCGAACAAGCGGCTCATCTACGTCTACTACGGCAACAAGGAGCAGCTCTTCGACGCCGTGCTCCAGCGCGCCCTGGAGACGGGGTCGGAGTCGGTGCCCTTCGACGCCGAGGACCTGCCGGGATACGCGGGGGCGGTCTTCGACCATCTCGTGGCGCGGCCGGACCTGATGCGGTTGGTGCAGTGGAAGCAGCTGGAGCGGCCCGGCACCACCGACGCCGAGGCGGAGTCCTACCGGGGCAAGATCGCGGCGGTGGAGCGGGCGCAGGCGGCGGGACTGATCGACCCCGCACTCGATCCGGCGGACCTGCTCACGCTGGCGATGGCCCTGGCCCAGGCGTGGACGGGCATGGTGGGCGGCGTGGCGGCGGGCGGCCTGGACGCCGCCTGGCCCCCGGAGCGGCTGGCCCGCCACCGCGAGACGGTGGTCGAATCCGTCCGCCGCGTGATCCGGCCCCCACGGCCGGCCCGCTGAGCCGTCGGGCGTGCCGGCGCGAAGGGGCTGCCCGTGCGGCCGGGCCGCGCACCCCGCCGGAAACGGCCCGCCGCCGATGGCGTTCGGATCGTTCCTTCGGGGGAAGTGGAGGGCGGCCGGCCGCTCCTACTCTGGAGTCCGCACACGCCACCGCGACGGAGAGACCTGCATCCATGGCACTCATCAGCACGCGCACGGCCCGGGCCGCCCTCGCGGCAGCGGCCTTGACCCCGATGGTCTTGCTGGGAGCGGGCACCGCCGCCGCGCTCCCCGGCACCGACGCGTCCGGCACGCGGGCCCAGCGGACGGCGCCGTCGGCGGCCCCGGCAGTGCCAGCAGCCCCGGCATCCATACCCCTCACGATCGCCCGCTCGGCCGCCGGCGGTGCGCGGGACGTCGCCATCACCATCGACGACGGCCCGGACCCGGTGTGGACGCCGCAGGTCCTCGACGTGCTCAGGAAGAACGACGTCAAGGCGACCTTCTGCATGATCGGCACCAGCGCCCGGAAGTACCCCGCCCTGGTCAAGGACGTGGTCGCGGCCGGCCATCGGCTGTGCGACCACTCCGTCAGCCACGACACCACGATGGATCACAAGCCGGTCGCCTTCCAGCAGCGGGAGATCCTCGACGGCAAGGCCATGATCGAGCAGGCCGCGCCGGGCGCGACCGTGGACTACTACCGGGCGCCCGGCGGTGCCTTCACCCCCGACAGCCGGCAGATCGCCGCGGCCGGGGGCATGCGCCCGCTGGGCTGGAGCGTGGACCCCAGGGACTGGAGCCGTCCGGGCACCGCGTCCATCGTGTCGACGGTGGAACAGCAGCAGCCCCACCCGACCGTCCTCTTCCACGACGGCGGCGGCGACCGCTCGCAGACCGTGGCCGCCCTGCGCGAGGTCCTGCCCTGGTTCGCCCGGCACGGCTACTCCTTCGCCTTCCCCGTCCGCACCGCCCCCTGACAGCGCGGCGAGCCGGACGGGTCCGGCCGCGTGGGCGAAGGTGGAGCCATGGTGCACGTACTGGGCAGCAGGGTTCTGCTGCGCCCCACTGATCCCGAGCGCTCACGCGTCTTCTACGGGGACGTCCTGGGTCTCGCGGTCTACCGCGAGTTCGCGACCGGCCCCGAGCGCGGCACGGTCTACTTCCTCGGCGGCGGCTTCCTGGAGCTGTCGGGGCGCGCCGAGGCGCCGCCCGCGCCCGGGCTGCGACTGTGGCTCCAGGTCGCCGACGTGCAGGCGGCGTACGAGGAGCTGCGCGCCCGGGGTGCGGAGGTGCTGCGGCCTCCGCTGCGCGAGCCCTGGGGCCTGATCGAGATGTGGATCGCCGACCCGGACGGCGTGCGCATCGCGGTCGTGGAGGTGCCGGCCGATCACCCGTTGCGCTCGCGCCCCTGAGCCGGTCGGCGCCGGGGCAGGCCGGGCTGTGTGACGTGCACGTTGCCGGGGTGCGGAGGGCACCGCCCGCGGCGGCCGGCCCCCACCGGAGTCACTCCTTGCTCAGCCGCACCGTGTCGCCCGCCCCTGCGCCCGCGAGGACGTCGATGCGCACGCCGGTCGTGGGGTCGGTGAAGCTCTGTCCGGGTGCGTACGCGGCCAGGTCCAGCGGGGTGCAGCCGGTGGGCGGGGTCGCGGTCGGATCCGCGTTCATGATGCGCACCGGGCCCTCGCCGGTCCGGGCGGCGGAGTCGACCTTGTAGACGAGGACGCCGGTGGAGCAGGCGGCCGCGTCGTTGCCCTGGGCGAGGCGGGATTCCGCCACGTAGGCCGTCGTCTCGCTGGTCCGCAGTACGGCGATCTTGGTGCCGCCGGGCTGTTCCACCGGGGTCAGCCGTACCGTTCTGCGGCCGGAGGCGGCCAGGCAGGCGACCTGGTCGTCTCGGGTCCACCCGAGCTTCCACGCGTGCCAGCCGAGGTACTGCGGGGCGTGCCCGGCGATGTCACCCATGACGTCCCAGCCGCCCACGTACTGGTGGGTGGCGCCGGTGAACGCGTACAGGTCGGGCAGCCCGAAGGTGTGGGCGGTCTCGTGGACCGCGACTTTGGGGCCCCAGCGCCACATGTCCTGTCCGAAGGTGACGGCCCACTTGAGGCGGGTGCCGTCGGCGGTGATGCCGGGCGCCGCCGGGTCGTACAGGTAGGTCGGCGAGAAGGGGATGGCGGTGGCCGTCCTGGTGGGAACGACGTAGACCATGTCGTAGCGGGAGAAGTCCGCGTAGGGGTCGGCGGCCGTGATCGCGTCGCGGACGTACTTCTCGTGGGCCTCGAAGGTGAGGCCGCGCGCGAAGCCGTACGAGGTGGACTCGGCGGGCATCCGGATCCAGCGGCGCAGTGCGGTGTTGACCAGCCGCAGCCGGCCCTGGCTCGCGCGGCCCATCCAGCCGGCCGCCGGGGCGAGGTGGGCGGCGTACGGCTCGGTGGAGTCGGTGGCCGGGGCGTCGGGGAAGTCCACGTACAGCGTCAGGACGCGGCGGGTCGCGGTGGCGGGCTGGAACTGGGTCCGGTCGGTGTCGTGGCCCTCGTCCGTCCAGCCGGTCCGGCCGGGGAGGGCGCAGCCGGCGGCGGGGGGCGGCGGGCCGGGGGCAGCGGCCGCGGTGGGGGCGGACAGGCAGGAGATGAGGGTGGCGGCCGCGGCGAGCGGCCGCATGCGGTGCAGCGGGGTGGTCATGTCTCTCCCGTCGGAGGCAGGTTGAGGGGGTGCGGGGAGGTGGGGAGGGAAGGAGTTGCGAGGTCCTACGCGCGACCCGCGGCCAGGTCCATCAGGCGGGACAGCACGCGGCCGCCGGAGGCGGTGACGCCGTCGTGCTCCCATTCGTTGGTGACCCACACCCGGGTGGCGCCGACCTCGCGCGCGGTACGCAGGGAGAGCCCGGCGTCCACGTACATGTCGTCGTGGTAGACGAGCGCGGCGAGCGGGACCCGGTTGGCGGCGAGGCGGCGGGGGTCGTACAGCGGGGGCCAGTCGGGGCGTTCGGCGAGCAGATCCGCGGCGTCGGCGAAGGGGCGCAGACCCTTGATCTCGCGGAACATCCAGGGGTAGGTCATTTCTCCGGTGAGCAGGAGGGGGTCGGCGTCCTCGGCGAACTCGGGGAACGCCGCCATGGCCCGGGACGCCGCCCAGCCGGTCGGCCCCGCGCCCTGGCCGTACAGGGACTCCTGCATGACGGCGAAGAGCGGGTTGTCGGTGAAACCGGTCAGTGTCATCACCTGGTGCAGGAAGGTGTCGGTCGGCTCGGCTTCCCCGTCGAGGGATTCGTCGAGCAGCCAGTGGATCCGCTCGAAGCCGTCGCCCATGCCGAGGACGAGGCCGAGCGTGCGCAGGCGGTGGGGGGTGAGCCGGTCTCCGTCGGGCAGGCGCACATCGGTGGCCGCCAGGAGCCGGGCGATCTCACGCAGCCGGGCGGCGTCGTCGGGGTAGCGGGCGTGGAAGTCGAGGACGCGGTCCCGCACCCGGGGGTAGGTGCGGGCGTAGACGTCGTCGGCGGTGGCCGAGAGGCCGGGCAGGCCGCCGGTCACGTAGCAGGCCCGCAGGCCCTCGGGGGCCCGGGAGAGATAGGTGAGGGTGATGAAACCGCCAAAGCTCTGGCCGAGGGTCTCCCAGGGCTCGTCGCCGCACAGCTGCCGGCGGATCAGTTCGGCGTCCGCAACGATCGAGTCGGCGCGGAAGTGGCCGAGGTGGTCGGCCAGCCGGGCGGGCGAGGCGAAGCGAGTGGCCGCCCGGGCGGTGACGGGGGTGGAACGGCCGGTGCCGCGCTGATCGAGGAGGAGGACCCGGTGGGTTTTGAGGGCCTGGGGCAGCCAGCCGGGCGAGCCGGCCGACGGCCTGGGCGACTTGCCGCCGGGTCCGCCCTGCAGATAGAGCAGCCAGGGCAGTGGGCGACCTGCTTGGCGCGTGTCGGTGACCTCCCGGGCGAAGAGCTGGATGGTCGGACCGTGCGGGGCGGCGTGGTCCAGGGGGACGGTGAAGTGGTGGTCGACGGTCGCGTACGCGGGGTTCATGGGTCCCTTTCACGGCCGCATGGCCGCACAGTGACGTGTGACGTTGCGCGACAGCATGGCGCGGCCAACGGTGGCCGTGGAGCCCCCACTTACCCATAACTCCGCGCTATGGAGGCGCGACAATTGTGGGTGCCATTTCACATAACTATGTTATCGGTCACATTCCAGCCTCCTCGGGCTGCCCGACTGTTCACGGAGTGACTACTGATGAACAAGCGCACTCTCCACGCCGTCGCCACCGCCCTGGCGGCGACCGTCGTACTCGGCACGGCCGGCTGTTCCGACGGCAGTCACTCCGGCAGCCACTCCGGCAGCAGTCAGCAGGGCGGGGGCTCGAAGAACCCCGCACTCGCCAACGCGGGGGCCGCGGTCGGCGGAACTCCGCAGAAGGGCGGCACGCTGACCGTCCTGTCCAACCAGGACTTCGGCCACCTCGACCCGGCCCGCAACTGGGTGATCGGCGACATGGACTTCGGCACCCGGCTGCTTTACCGCACGCTGGTGACGTACAAGGCGGAACCGGGCTCGAAGGGCGGAGAACTGGTCCCCGACCTCGCCGAGGACCTCGGCGTCTCCTCCGACGGCGCCAGGACGTGGACCTTCAAGCTCAAGAAGGGCGTCACGTACGAGGACGGCAGCCCGGTCACCGCCCAGGACGTCAAGTACAACGTGGAGCGGTCCTTCTCCCCCGACCTGCCCGGCGGACCGGACTACGCCGCCCGCTACCTGGCCGGCGCCGAGGGCTACCGGGGCCCCGCCCAGGGGCAGCACCTCGACTCCGTCAAGACCCCCGACGACCACACGATCGTCTTCGAACTCCGCAAGCCCTTCGCGGAATTCCCCAACGCCACCGTCCTGCCCACCTTCGCCCCGGTGCCCAGGTCCCAGGACAAGGGTCCCCAGTACGACAGCCGCCCGTTCTCCTCGGGCCCCTACAAGATCGAGTCGTACGACCGGGACAAGCGGCTGGTGCTGGTCCGCAACCCCCACTGGGACCCGGCGACGGACACCGTGCGCAAGGCGTACCCGGACAAGCTGGTCGTGGTGATGGGGCTGAGGGCCAACCAGATCGACGACCGGCTCATCGCCTCGGAGGGCGTGGACGCCTCTGCCGTCTCCTGGGGCAAACTGC
The DNA here is from genome assembly GCF_042736805.1 of Streptomyces sp. NPDC060031. Classification (NCBI taxonomy): domain Bacteria; kingdom Bacillati; phylum Actinomycetota; class Actinomycetes; order Kitasatosporales; family Streptomycetaceae; genus Streptomyces; species Streptomyces sp. NPDC060031. The sequence goes on along the minus strand of NZ_JBHWVM010000018.1, from coordinate 30,334 downwards.
GTCCCGAGAGCACCCCCAAGGTGCTCACCAAGGCCGACGTCAGGGCGCGGCTCCTGGCCGAGTCCACCAACTGCACCGAGATGGTGCAGATGCACACCGGCCGCGCCCCCTTCGACAACGTCAAGGTCCGGCAGGCCGTGCAGTACGCCCTGGACCGCGAAGCGGTGCTGACCGCCTCGGGCGGCCCGGCCCTCAACGACCCCGCCACCGCGCTCATGCCCGGCTCGCTCTTCGACGGCAAGCAGCCCGACACGCTGGGGATCCCGGCCACGGGTGACGTGGAGAAGGCGAAACAGCTCCTGAAGGAGGCGGGCGAGCCGGACGGGTTCACGACCACCATCACCGTCTCCAACGGGGACAAGGGGGTCGCCGAGGCGATCCAGCAGTCCCTGGGCCGGGCCGGGATCAAGGTCACGATCGACGCCGTCGACCCGTCGGCCTTCTACGACACCATCGGTGACACCAAGAGCCGCTCCGACCTCGTCTACACCGGCTGGTGCCCCGACTACCCCTCCGGCTCCACCTTCCTGCCCTTCCTCTTCGACGGCCGCTACATCAAGGAGAAGGGGAACTCCGGAAATCACTCGCTCTTCCGCGACGAGGCGACGATGAAGCGGATGGACGAGATCGCCGGCATGACCGACGCCGCCCAGGCCAACACGGCGTGGCGGCAACTGGACGGGGAGATCCTCGCCAAGGCCCCGACGGCGCCCGCCGTCATCGAGCGCATGCCGCTGATGCTCGGCACCAACATCGCCGGCGCCTTCGGCCACACGTCCTTCGGCGGCCAGCTCGACTACGCCACGATCGGGCTCAAGGACCCGGCGAAGAGCGGCAGCTGACCGACCCCGCCCCGCACGGCGCACGGCTCCTTGGCGCGGAGCCGAGGGCACTGCGTATGTGACATAACATGCGCGGCATGGAACTGGAGGTACGGCACCTGCGCGTGGTGTGCGCGATCGCCGAGGCCGGCAGCCTCACCCGGGCCGCCGCCGCGCTGTCCATGACCCAGCCGGGCCTCAGCACGCAGTTGCGCCGTATCGAGTCCATGCTCGGCGGTGTCCTCTTCGACCGGGGCCGGGCCGGAGCCACGCCCACGGCCTTCGGTGAGCTGGTGCTGGCCCGGGCCCACGCCGTCCTGCCGGGCATCGACGTGCTCCTCGCCGACACCGCCCGGGCGGCCCGCCACCTGGCGGCCCCGGACCGTATCCGCGTCGGATCGGTCGGCGCTCCCCTCATCGGCCACCTCGTCCTGGCCATGGGGAGGTTGCTGCCCGCGGCCGAGGTGACGTCCCGGTGCCACTACTCCCCCGTCACCCTCCTGGACGACCTCGCCGCCGGCCGCCTGGAGGCGGCGGTCCTCGGCGACCACCCGGAGCAGGTCCTGCCACAGCGCGACGGGGTGGTCCTCACCCCCCTGGCCACCGAACCCGTCTTCGCCCTGCTGCCCGCGGCCCACCCGCTGGCCGGCCAGGAGGCCGTGTCCCTGACCGAACTCGCCGACCACGACTGGGCGATGCCCCGGCCCGACGGCGACCGCACCCGCGAGTACTGGTCCTCGGTGTGCGCGCTGACCGGCCGCCGCCCCTCCGCCCCGCACGAGGCCGAGGGGCGCCAGCTGGTCGAACTGGTCCGTGCGGGCCTGGCGGTCAGCCTCTGCCAGGCCACCTTCTCGCAAACCCCCGGCGTCGCCGTTCGCCCCCTCGTGGGAAACCCGCTCTGGTACCGCCACGTCCTGGCCTGGCACCGTGACGGCCCGCTGGCCCCGCACGGCGACGAGATCCTGCGCACGGTGAGAGCCGGTTACCTGGACACGTGTGCCGCCAGCCCGGTCTACGCGGACTGGCGCCGCCGGTACCCGGGTGAACAGTTCCCGTGAGTCATCGGAGGTCCCGTGAGCCTGACTGCAAGCACCCCCAGCCGTTCCCGACGGATGTCCGTCGTCACCGGTCACCCCGGTGGCGGCGATGACCGCGATCTGTACGTCCCGTCCGGCAGGGTGCCGGAATTCGGGAAACCCGCAGGCCGAGGCCTTGGATCGCCTCCCCCGAAGGTTCAGCCTGCGGGCCACCCGTCAGGGCAGGAACCCGGGTGTCACAGCTTGCGGCACAACAGGGCGTCCGGCGTCTTGCCCTTGGCCCACGCCCCGGTGAAGGCGATCCCCGCGGCGTATTCGTCCGTTCCGCACTGCCCCTTGTAGTTGCCGTACGCGAAGTCGCCCCCGGGGCCGCCGGCCGGCCGGTTCTCGCCCCGGTCGAACCAGACGGTGCGGCCGTTCGTTCCGAGCGTCCGGCCCGCCTGGGTGCACAGGACCGCAGAGACCGCCTGGCCCCGCAGGCTGTAGCCGGTCATGAACTGGTTGGGCCCGCACTGGTACTTGGTGTAGCCACCGGCCCAGTCGCCCTGCTGTACGTAACGTTCGTCGCTCACCACGGTCGAGACCGGGGCGGCGCCCGCCAGAGCGGCGGCCCCCGCATCGGTGCACAACCCGCGCCCGTCACGGTGCGAGAGGCCGACGAGCCGCTGGCCGTCGGGGCATGCTCCCTTGCGGGCTCCCGAATCCCAGTCCCCGAGCGCCCTCGTACGGGCCGACTGGACCGCATCGGCGTGGTCGAGGTTGAGCATGTCCCAGGTGTCGGATACGGCTACCTGACCGCTCTTCTGCGGTGCGTTGACGAGCCGGTTCCAGTTGGCGGCGCGCCAGTCGCCGCCGTCGAGGATCCCGGAACGGCGGCCCGCGGCGTCGAAGTTGAGGATCGACCAGCTGCCGTGTCCGGCCCAGCCGACCAGGGGCCAGTACGCGAAGTCGGTGTCGTTGGCGATCAGGTAGTCCACGAGGTTGCCGAACCAGGCGCGGGCCTGCGGGTTGGTCTCGTCACTGCCGATGCCGAACTCGCTGATCCACAGGGGTGCGGTGAAGTGGCGGCCGGTCTCGGAGGTGACGTAGAACGCCTGGCGCTGCAGGGTCGCGAACAGGTCTTCGCGGGAGAGTTCCTGGTAGCGCGGGTCGTGGGTCTCGCCCATTCCGGTCGCGCCGGTGTGGTTCGGGCCGGTGTAGCCGTAGAAGTGCGCCGCGTACACCAGCTTGTTCGACGCGACGAGGGTGTGCGAGAGGGTGCGTACCGGTTCGAGGGTGGGACGCCCGTGGGGCAGCCCGTCGGCGGGGATGCCTTGCCAGTTGATGCCTTCGACGATCACCAGCAGGTCGGGATTGGCCTCGGTGAGCAGCCGGTCGCCGAGGCGCTGGGACGCGGCCCACCAGTCGTGGTCGTCGCCCCAGTTCCAGTTGGCGTCGTCGGTGACGGTGCGGCGGACCTCGTTGTAGAGGTCGGCGCCGACGACGCGCTTGTTGTCCTTGTAGCGGCGGGCGAGGCTGATCCAGTCGTTCTCCCACTGCGCGGTGGACTGGCTGGTGTTCCAGCGTTCGTTGCCGTCCAGACCGCAGCAGAAGCGTGAGGTGTTGGTGTGGTTGTTGAGGACCACCGCGAAGCCCTCGGCCGTGGTGGCGGCGATGACGGCGTCGAAGACCTGGAGCGGGGTCTTGCCGCGCAGTTGCGGGTTCGCGGCGATCGAGGCGTCGGAAACCGGGCGCTGGTCGTGCAGCATCTCGTTCGAGAACGGCAGCCGGATGCTGTTGATCCCGAGCTCGTGGAATCCGGCGAGTATCCGTGCGACCGGCGCGCGGTCCAGGCCGAGCGGCATCTCGTCGGCCTTCTCACCGTCGTGGTGGCTGGCCGGGTCGTTGATGTCGCCGGAGCCGTTCCACGATCCCTGAGCCCCGTGCCAGTTCGCGGACTTGAGCTTGAAGCGGTTGCCGTCGGCGTCGACGATGTAGCGGCCCCGGGTGCTCAGGGGCGCACGCCAGGAGTCGGACAGGACGGCCGGTGCGCCGGCGGCCACGGCAGTCGCGGGCGGCGCGGACGCGACGGCCGGGTAGGCACCCAGCGTTCCGAGCATGAGCGCCGCGGCGAGTGCCGCCGACACTAGGGGTCTTCTCACGGTGTCCTCCGAGGGACCTGGGGGGTGGAAGAGAGTACGGCGCTGCCGAGGACGGCGACGCCCCGCGGTTCGAGGGCGATCCTGCGGACGAGAGGCCGGTGATCGTCGAGGAGGTCTCGGCGGTCGTTCGGCAGTGTCACCTCATGGGTGTCTTCGGTGTGGTTGAGCAGGATGAGGACGTCGTGATCCGCGCCGCGGCGGATGGCCGCCTGGACGCCGGTGTGCAGACCGGGCAGCACGGGGGCGACTCCCGCCTCGGCGAGTGAGCGGTCGACGGCGGCCCGCATCGTGAGGGGGTCGGGCCGGGTCGCGATGTAGCGGGCGGTCCCCCGGCCGTGGGTGTGCACCGTGACGGCCGGGCGGTCGTCCCAGTCGGGGCCGGCGAAGAGGAGTTCGGCGCGGGCGCCGGTGAGCTTCACGTCCTCGCGCCACAGCGAAGCCGGCGCGGGCACCGGGGCCTCCGCGTCCGGGGCGCGGAGCGCGACCGCCTCATCGGCGGCGGCGGGCCAGAACTCCTCGACCCGTACGCCCAGTACGTCGTTCAGCGGGGCCGGATGGCCGCCCGTGTGCACGCGGTCGTGCTCGTCGACGATCCCGGTGAAGAACGACGCGAGGAGGGATCCCCCTGCCGCCACGAAGGCGCGGATCCGCCCGGCGTTCTCTGCCGACAGCAGGTAATGGCTGGGCAGCACCAGCAGCTTGTACGGCGAGAGGTCCGCGGAGGGATGGACGACGTCGATGCCGACGCCCGCTTCGAAGAGGGGGGCGTAGTGGTCGAGGACGCGGTCGAGGCAGCGCACGCCGTCCGAGGGGTGCGAGTCGAGTTCGAGCGCCCACCAGTTTTCCCAGTCGAACACGATCGCGACCTCGTTGCGGATCCGTGTGCCGGCCAGCTCGGGCACCAGGGCCAGTTCGCGGCCCAGCTCGCGCACCTCGGCGTGCACCCGGGTCCCGGGCCCCGCGTGCGGGACCATGCCGGAGTGGAACTTCTCCGCGCCGCCGCGGGACTGCCTCCACTGGAAGTACATGACGGCGTCCGCGCCCTGCGCGACGGCCTGCCAGCTCCACAGGCGCATCCGGCCGGGACTCTTGCCCCCGTTGCGGCCCCGCCAGTTCACGGCGGACGGCGCCTGCTCGGTCAGCAGCCACGGCTTCCCCCCGCCCGCGCCGCGCAGGATGTCGTACGACAGTGCCGCGCCAACGTGCGCCGCCTCCCAGTGCGGGTCCGGGTAGCTGTCGAGGGCGAGGACGTCCATCTCGGGTGCCCACGTGTGGACGTCCACCGCCTTGTGCCCGGCGAGGAAGTTCGAGGTCACCGGAATGCCGGGGGTGATGCGGCGCAGCACGTCGCGTTCGAGGGTGAAGCAGGTGCGCAGTGCGTCACTGCTGAACCGTTTGAAGTCGAGCTGCTGGGAGGGGTTGGGGTAGGTGGGTGCGGCGCGCGGGGGCAGGACCTGGTCGAAGGAGGTGTAGCGCTGCGACCAGAAGTCGGTGGACCACGCGTCGTTGAGTGCGTCGACGTCGCCGTAGCGGGCCGTCAGCCAGCGTCGGAAGTCGGCGGCGGAGGTGTCGCAGAAGCATTCGGCGACATGGATCCCGTACTCGTTGCCGACGTGCCACAGGCCCAGCGCCGGGTGATCGCGGTAGTGCGTGGCGACGGCTTCGACCAGGCGGACGGCGCGGTCGCGGAAGACCGGGCTGGACGGGCAGAAGTGCTGGCGGCCCCCTGGGGACAGGATCCCCCCGGAGGCGGTGACCGGAAGGATCTCGGGGTGCTCGACGGCGAGCCACGGGGGTGGCGACGCGGTCATGGTGGCCAGGTCGGCGGTGATGCCGTGGGCGGCCAGGTCGTCCATGACGGTGTCGAAGAAGCTGAAGTCGTAGGCGTCGCGGGCGGGTTCGACCCGGGCCCAGGCGAAGATGGCGAGGTTGACGAGGTTGACGCCCGCCTCGTTCATCAGGCGCAGGTCTTCGGCGCGGGTGGCCTCGTCCCACTGCTCGGGGTTGTAGTCGCCGCCGAATCCGAGGCCGCCCAGTCGCGCGCCAAGGGCTCGGGCACGGTCTTGTGCCGGAGAGTTCATCTTGCTTACCCCTTCAGGTACTTCGGGAGGTAGTAGGTCTCTTGTGCGGCATGCCGGTAGCCATGTTTGCGCCAACATCCGCGGCCAGGCGCAGGCCCCACGGCGTGCCGAGCCGCGCCGGATCGGGTCGGGTCGGGTCGGGCCAGGGGGCGGACCGGACCGGGTGCGGACCGGCTCAGGCCCGCGGCGGCGCCGTGCTGTCGCGCTCCACCAGGGTCGGCATGACCGACACGACGGACGAGTCCGCCGACGGAGCGCCTTCGATCTGGCTCAGGAGCCGGTCCACGCAGGCCCCGCCGACCCGGGAGAGGTCCTGATCGACGGTGGTCAGCGGGGGGAGGAAGTGGGCGGATTCGGCGATGTTGTCGAACCCGATCACGCTCACGTCCTCGGGAACCGAGCGCCCCGCGTCGCGCAGCGCCCGGACCATCCCGAGCGCCATCTGGTCGTTGGCCGCGAACACCGCGGTGACCTCCGGCCGGGCGGCGAGTTCCCGGCCCGCCCGGTAGCCGCTGTCGGCGCTCCAGTCTCCGTGGACGACCGGCGGGACCGGAGCACCCGCCACAAGGAGCGCCCGCTGCCAAGCCTCTGCGCGGCGGCGCGCGGGATGGGAGTCCTGCGGGCCGGCCAGGTGCCACACCGTGGGGTGGCCGAGGCCGAGCAGGTGGTTCACGGCGATCTCCGCACCGGCCGCGTGGTCGGTGTGGACGCCGGGGTAGCGGTGGTCGTCACCGCCGTCGACGACCACGACCGGAAGCCCGAAGGGAAGCATCAGCGAACCGGTCAGGATCTGCGCCTCGTTCACGATGACCCCGTCGACCGCATGACCGCTCAGCCGCCGGAACGCTTCCAGTACCGCCTCCTGGGTCTGCGCCTGCGGTACGACGACGTTGACCGAGTACTCGGTGGACTGCACGGCGGAGACGATCGACTCCAGCGTGCGGGCGTTCCCGTGTGCCGTGAGGTCGAAGCTGATGACGCCGATCATCCGGAACTTGCCGGTGGCCAGCGCCCGGGCAGCGGTGTTGGGGCGGTACCCGAGCATGCGTACGGCTCGGACGACGCGGTCGCGGGTGGCCTCGTCGACCCGGGCGGTCGCGTTGACCACCCGCGAGACGGTCTGCGCCGAGACCCCCGCCATGGCCGCGACGTCCGCCATCGACGGGGGCCTGGGGCGATCCGCGGCCGGGGAACGGGGCTTGCGCGGCCGCTGCCCATCCTTCGCCATGGTGCAGCTCCTCTCGCACGGTGATGCCCAGGCATTCTCCTGGCCCTCATCATGTTTGCGCGAACATGCCGCATTGGTCAACAGGCTAACGAGCACCTTCGGGTGGACGAGTCGCCCTGTCATCACATTTTCAACACGTGAGAACCCTTGCGTTCCACGGGAATTGATGAGGCGACAGAAGACTCGGTCAAAACTCTTGACAGTCACTGACAGCTCTCGACACACTTCCGAACCGCGCCACCGTGTTGGCGCTAACATGCATCGGAGGTCATACCCGTGAGAGTCGACCAAGCCCCGGTCGGCGATGAACACATCGCCGACCGCCGCCGTCGGGGACTGCGGTGAAACGCGGCGCTGTTCGGCGCAACCTCACCGCCCATGCGTTCCTGCTGCCGTTCCTCTGCGTCTTCACCATCGGAGTCGTCGCCCCGCTGATCTACTCGGTCAACCTGAGCCTCTATCAGGAACGCATGATCGGCGGGATGGTCTTCACCGGGCTGGACAACTACACCAAGGCCTTCAAGGACAACCTGTTCCATGCCGGCCTCGGCCGCGTCGCGCTCTTCTTCGCGATCCAGGTACCGCTCATGCTCGGCCTCGCCCTCGTGGCCGCACTCGCGATCGACAGCGGGCGGCTGCGCGCCCCGGGGCTGTTCCGCATCGGCATCTTCGTGCCCTACGCCGTCCCCGGTGTGGTCGCGGCACTGATGTGGGGCTACCTGTACGGCGACCGCTTCGGGCTGGCCGGCGAGATCGGCGACCTCTTGCACACCGAGTTGCCCGACCTGCTCTCCCAGAGCTGGATGCTCGCGTCGATCGGCAACATCGTCACGTGGTCGTACGTCGGCTACAACATGCTGATCTTCTACGCCGCCCTGCGGTCCATCCCCGAGGAGCTGTACGAGGCGGCCGAGGTCGACGGCGCCGGTGCCTTCCGCAAGGCGTTCAGCATCAAACTGCCGGCCCTGCGCCCGGCCCTGCTGATGGCCACGACGTTCTCGGTGATCGGCAGCTTCCAGCTCTTCAACGAGCCGAGCGTGCTCCAGTCCCTGGCGCCGGCCGCCATCACCACGAACTACACGCCCAACATGTACGCCTTCAGCCTCGCCTTCGACGGGCGCCAGTTCAACTACTCGGCCGCCGTCGCCGTGCTGCTCGGCCTGGTGACCGTGATCGTCGCGTACGCGGTCCAACGTGCGACCGCCCGAAGGGAGCGCATGCTGTGAGCGCCACCGCGCCCGAGACCGTCAGCGGGTCCGCCGAGGCGCTCACCGGGAAAGCACCTGGCCGGACCCGGCCCCGGACCCCGACCCGACGCCGGGGCCCCCGAGGCCGCGCCCACCGGCGCCGTCCGGGCAGGTCCACCGCGTTGACCGTGGCGATGGGCCTGATGCTCGCGTACACGCTGATCCCCTTGCTCTGGCTCGCCATCAGCGCGACGAAGTCCAACCAGACCCTGTTCGACTCGCCCGGCCTGTGGTTCGGGGACGGCTTCCACCTGTTCGACAACGTCCGGGACGTCTTCACCTACGACCACGGGATCTACCTGCGCTGGTTCGGCAACACCCTGCTCTACTCGGTGGTCGGCGCGGGCGGAGCCTCGGTCTTCGCGACGATGGGCGGATACGCCCTGGCCAAGTTCGAGTTCGCGGGCCGACGGGTGCTCTCCGCCCTGGTCATCGGGGCGATCTCGATCCCGGCGTCCGCACTCGCGGTCCCGACGTACCTGCTCTTCAGCGACATGGGCATCGTCAACACGCCGTGGGCGGTCCTCCTGCCCTCCCTCGCCAGCCCCTTCGGCCTCTATCTGATGCGGGTGTACGCGACCGAGGCCCTTCCGGACGCGATGCTGGAGGCCGCCCGCATCGACGGCGCCGGAGAACTGCGGATCTTCCTCACCATCGCGATGCGCCTGCTGGCTCCCGGTTTCGTCACCGTGCTGCTGTTCACCCTCGTCGCCACCTGGAACAACTACTTCCTGCCGCTGATCGTGCTCAACGACCCGGACCTGTTCCCCCTCACGGTGGGGCTGCGGCAGTGGGACTCGCTCGCGCAGGGCGGCGCCGGCGCCGGTGCCATCCCGATCCTCCCCCTCGTGATCACCGGCAGCCTGCTGGCGATCATCCCGCTGATCGTCGCGTTCCTCTTCCTCCAGCGGTTCTGGCAGTCGGGGCTGGCCGCCGGCGGCGTCAAGCAGTAGTCCCCCCCTCTCCACGTCCCCATCGAAAGGATTCGACATGAGCAGATCCCTGCGGCTGCCGGCCCTCACCCGCACCCTCACCACGGCCACCGTCGCGACCCTCGCCCTCTCCCTCACCGCGTGCGGCGGCGGCTCCGGCACCTCCGACGGCGCCCAGAAGGCCGATGCCGCCACCGTGCAGGCCGCACTGGACAAGCCCGCCGAGATCACCTTCTGGTCCTGGGTCCCGAACATCGACAAGACGGTCGCACTGTTCGAGAAGAAGTACCCGAAGGTCAAGGTCAACCTCGTCAACGCGGGCCGCTCCAAGGACGAGTACACCAAGCTGACCACCACGCTCAAGGCGGGCACGGGCGCCCCCGACGTCGCGCAGATCGAGTACTTCGCACTCCCCCAGTTCGCGATTTCGAAGTCGCTGGTCAACCTCGCCGACTACGGCGCGGCCGACCTGAAGGACAAGTTCGCCGACTCGGCCTGGTCCCAGGTCAGCGTCGCGGGTGGGATCTACGGCATACCCCAGGACACCGGCCCGATGGCGATGTTCTACCGCAAGGACATCCTCGACCGGTTCGGTGCGACGCCGCCGCGCACGTGGGAGGAGTACGGCGCCCTGGCCAAGAAGATCCACGACACCGATCCGAACGTCCAGCTCACCTACGTCGACCCGGGCGACGCGGGCACGTCCAACAGCCTGATCTGGGACTTCGGGGGCAAGCCGTACACCGTCAACGGCACCACGGACGTCGCCGTCGACCTCAAGGACGACCCCGGCGCCAAGGCCTACGCCGACACCTGGGGCCCGCTGATCGAGAACAAGCTGGTCGACTCCACCGCGAGCTGGAACGACGAGTGGTGGAAGTCGATGGCCGCCGGAAAGTACGCGACCTGGCTGGCCGGCGCCTGGGCGCCCGCGGTGCTGGAGCAGAACATCCCGCAGAGCAAGGGCCAGTGGTCGGTCGCCCCCATGCCGGGCGGTGTCAGCGCGGAGAACGGCGGCTCGTCGGTCGCGGTCACCACGCAGGCGAAGAACAAGGCGGCCTCCGTCGCCTTCGCACAGTGGCTCAACTCCGACCCCGAGGCCGTCAAGTCGCTGAACTCCGAAGTCGGCCTGTTCCCCGCGACCAAGGCGCTGCTCGAGAACCCCGGCTTCCGCGGCGCCGAGGTGCCGTTCTTCCCCGGCAGCAAGCCGAACGAGGTCTTCGCCGACATGTCGAAGGCAGTGCGGCCCGGCTGGCAGTACCTGCCGTTCCAGGTGTACGCGAACAGCGTCTTCAAGGACTCCGTCGGCCAGGCCCTGCAGCCCGGCGGCAACCTGCCCGGCGCACTGGCCACCTGGCAGGAGCGCCTGAAGGTCTACGGCAAGGAACAGGGTTTCACCATCAAGTAGCCCGTGGCGGTCCCGCCTTCCTTCGGCAGGCGGGCCGCCGGGACCCGGGTCCCCGCGGCCCGCTCGTCCACCACACCGATTTCATTCACCAGGCGCGCTCACGAGGAGAAGCCCACCAGTATGACGACACTCGAACTCCCCCTCCTCGACGGCGAACGCTGGTGGGGCGGGGCGGTCGCCGAAGGGCGGCACATGCCCTACCCCGACGGCTACACCTTCGACCTGCGGGACGTACTGGCCAACCAGGGCATGCCGATCCTGCTCTCCGACCGCGGTCGCTGGGTGCACAGCGAGCGCACGTTCAGCTTCACGATCTCCGACGGCCGGCTGACCGCGCACACCCACGAACCGGACGCGGTCCTCGAACACGGCGACGGGCACGGCGATCTGCGCGAGGCCTACCGCCATGCGGTCACCCGCCACTACCCGCCGTCCGGCACGATGCCGGACCCGCTGCTCTTCGGCGCACCGCAGTACAACCTGTGGATCGAGACGGTGTTCGAGCCGACTCAGGCGAAGGTGCTGGCGTATGCGGAGCGGTTGCTCGCGGAAGGCTTCCCGCCGGGCGTACTGATGATCGACGACCGGTGGAGCAACGACTACGGGGACTGGACCTTCCATCCCGGCCGCTTCCCCGATCCGGCGGGCATGGTCTCCCGGCTCCACCAGCTGGGCTTCAAGGTGATGCTGTGGCTCGTGCCCTACGTGACCCCGGACTCCCCCACCGCGCGACAGCTTGGCGACCTGGGCCTGCTGGTCCGCGACACCGCTGCCGGCGCGGACGGACGGGCCAAGGTCGCTTCGTGGTGGAACGGCTGGAGCGCCGGCCTCGATCTGCTCGACCCGCGGGCACGGGCGTGGCTCTCCAGCCGCCTGGAAGCCCTGCGGGACGACATCGACATCGACGGGTTCAAGTTCGACGGCGGCGACGCGCCCTGGTGGCGCTCGCTCGGATGCGCGGACCCGGAGGCGTACACCCACGCGTGGAACCGCTTCGGCATCGACTGGCCGCTCAACGAGTTCCGTGACGCGTGGCGGTCGGCAGGCCTGCCCCTGGCACAGCGCCAGCAGGACAAGTACCACCTGTGGGAGGGCCGCTTCGGGCTGTCCAGCCTGATCCCCAACGCCCTGGCCCAGGCCCTGACCGGCCATGCGTTCACCTGCCCCGACATGATCGGCGGCGGTGAGTTCCGCTTCGTCCCGGGCGAGGGCGGCGAGGGTTTCGACGAGGAACTGTTCGTCCGCTACGCCCAGATCGCCGCGCTGTTCCCCATGATGCAGTTCTCCATGGCCCCGTGGCGGGTGCTCTCCCCCGACAACCTCGCCATCGTCCGCGCGGCCGCCGCCCTGCACACGGAACTCGCCCCGGAGATACTCGCCCTCGCCGCGCACGCCGCGGCCACGGGCGAACCGATCCAGCGCCCTCTGGAATGGGCCTTCCCCCACCAGGGCTACGCGACGGTCACCGACCAGTTCATGCTGGGCGACACCCTGATGGTGGCTCCGGTGGTGACCAAGGGCGCGGACGGGCGCGAGGTCCTCATCCCGCCGGGCACGTGGCTGGCCGACGACGGCCTGTCCTACGAGGGCCCGGCGACGGTGTGGATCGACGCACCGCTGGCCCGGCTGCCGTACCTGCGGCGCGCCGCCGCGCCGAAGGGGTGAAGCGCTGCCGGGCGCGGTCGGTGCGCAGGCGCCGAACCGTGCCCGGGGGCCGGCCCGTCAGGCAGAGGACCGTTGCCGTGCCACTTCCACTCGCACTTCCACTCCACCGTCGGCCGTCAATGCCGTGAGCGCGCCGAGCTGGGACCTCGCGCTCGTGACCGCCTCCTTGAAGCCCTGCCGTACGGCGTCCGCCAGGGCGCGGCGGACGACGGCCTCGGCCGCTTCCCGTTCGCCCAGGGCGCTGAGCGCCTCGCCCCGGCCGAGCCGCAGCAGTGTGTGCCTCAGCGCGATCAGACCCGTCGGTGCTCCCGCGCCGCCCAAGGTCAGCGCGTACGCCGTGCACCGCTCCGCCTCCGCCGCGTCACCCCGGACCAGGAGCTGGCGGGTGCGATGGTGGAGCGCGAGGAGCTCGGTGAAGACGTCCTGGGCCTCACGGGCCAGTTCGACCGCGCGGCTCACGTGCCGCAGGGACACGTCGGTGACCCCGTTGCGGTCGAGCGCCACGGCCAGGTTGACCAGGGCGGTCGCCTCGCTCGACGGATCTTGCGCACGGGCGGCGAGGGCGGGCGCGAGCTCCAGCTCGACGAGCGCCTCCGACAGCCGTCCCTCCCGGGTCAGCACCCAGCCGAGGAGCGCCCGGACCCGGGACTCCGCGTCGGGCTCGTCCAGCCGCCTGGTCGCTTCCAGGGCCTGTTCGAGCATCGGCACCCAGCCGTCGCGGACGTGCCACACGACGTGCGGCCATTGCAGGACGGCCAGCCGCCAGGCCCGGTCGTCGTGGCCCGCGGCCCTGGCCGCCGCCACCGCCGCGGCCAGGTTGTCGTGCTGGGCCGCATACCACTCGAAGGCGGCCTCGCGGCTGTCGAAATTCCGTACCGAGGTGGGAGCGTGGCAGTCCGCGGGCAGTACGCAGCAGGGCTTGTCGTCGGGCTCGGCGGCCGCGGACGCCGCGAGCGCGGTGACCGTGTAGGAATCGAGGAGCCGCAGCAGCGCGCCTTCGTCGGCGCGGAGCCCCCGCGCGTAGAGCCGGACCAGGTCGTGCAGGGAGTAGCGGCCGGGGGCGTACTCGGTGATCAGGTGCGCGCCCGCGAGCCGGTCGAGCGCCTCCGCGGCCACGGCGGGGCTCCGGTCGAGGAGCGCGGCGGCGGCGCCCCGGTCCAGGTCGGGCCCCGGCAGCACCCCGAGCTGGGCGAAGAGCCGCAGCGCGTCGGGGGGCAGACCCTGCACCGTGAGCCGCAGCGCCGCGGCAACGCCCGCGTCCTCGAAATCGTCGAGGGAGAGCAGGGCGAGCCGGCGTTGCTCATCGGCGAGTTCGGCCGCCAGGTCCGCGAGCCGCCAGCGCGGCCGGGCCGCCAACTGGGCTGCCGTGATGCGCAGCGCCAGCGGCAGCCCGTCGCACAGCCGCGCGAGTTCGGCCGCGGCGGCGGGTTCGGCCGCCACCCGGCCGCCACCGACCGCGACGGCGAGCAGCGCGGTGGCGGGCTCCGGCCCGAGCACGTCGACCTGCACGGGCCGGGCCAGCTCTTCGACGATCAGCCCGCCCAGGCGCAGCCGTGAGGTGACGAGGACGGCCGAGCCCGGCCCGGCGGGCAACAGGGAGCGGACCTGGTCCGCCTGGCGGGCGTTGTCGAGGACGACGAGGAGCTCGCGTTCCTCGGTGAGCGTGCGGTACAGGGCGAAGGCGGCGGCCGCGGACTCGGGCATCCGGCGCGCGGGCACCCCGAGGGCGAGCAGGAACTCCCGCACGATCTCCACCGGTTCGGCCTGGGCGCCGCCGAAGCCGCGCAGATCGGCGAACAGCGTTCCGTCCTGGTAGCGCGCCTGCCCGCTGTGCGCCCATTGGAGCGCGAGTGCGGTCTTGCCGACCCCGGCAGGGCCGATCACGAGCGCGATGGCCCCGTCCCGTACGCTCCGGTCGATCTCCAGCAGTTCCGTCTCCCTCCCCAGGAAGCCCCGCACCCCGCGCGGCAGCAGGCGCGGAACGGGGCCGTCCGTCACCGGGCGCGGCCCGGTGGACACCTGGGCGCCTTCCGACGCCGCCCGGTCCGCCGTGGCCTGCGGCGCCGGCGCCGGCGCCGGGTCCGCGCGTACGAGGACCGTCCCGGCCCGGTCCGTCCGGACGAGGGTGCCGGTGCCGGGCGCCGACGGCTGGATCGAGGGCTGGATCGAGGGCTCCCCTCGCAGGATCGCCTCGTAGGCGCCGCGCAGTGCCGGGCCCGGGTCGATGCCCAGTTCGTCGGCGAGCAGACCTCGGGTGCGGTGGTACCAGTCGAGCGCGTCGGACTGGCGGCCCGCTTGGTACAGCGCGAGCATCAGGGACGCCGCCAGGGATTCGCGCAGCGGGTGCGCCACCGCCTCGGCCTGCAGCACGGCAGCGGCTCCGGCGCGGTCGCCGAGCCGCCCGTAGGCGTCGGCCAGGTCCTCGACGACGAGCAGCCGGGATTCCTCCAACGCGTGCGCGGCGGCGAGCAGTGAGGCGCTGCGGACCGTGCCGGTCAGTGCCGGCCCGCGCCACAGCGCGAGCGCTTCGCGCAGCGCGGCGACCGCCTCGGCGGGCCGCTTCCGGTGCTTTGCGAGCCGGGCCAGTTCCTCGAAGCGGTGGGCGTCCAGCAGTTCCTTCGGCATCTCGAAGACGTACGAGGGGCCCTGCGTGACCAGGCGCACGCCGGAGTCACCGGCTCCGGCTCCGGCGAGCAGTGCCCGGAGCCGTGAAACGTGCCCCTGGATGACGGTCCGGGCATGCGCGGGCGGCTCCTCGTCCCAGAGCGCGTCGATCAGCTGCTCGATCGGGACGGCCGCGTTGGCCTTCAGGAGCAGCACGGCGAGCACGCTGCGCCGCTTGGCGGGCCCGAGCGGCAGTTCACCCGGCCCGGCGACCGCGCACACCCCGCCCAGCAATCGGAACTCCAACGCCAGACTCCCCTTGTCTCGCAAACGCCGAGCGCCGGGGGTGCGGCCGAGTCGGCCAGGCCCGGAATATCGCACTCTAGAACGGGAATCCTACGAGGCCGGTGGAGTGCCCCGGTCCTCTGGCACCACGCTCAACGGGAGGCTCCTCACTTCCGGAGGGCCGTGCGGTCCGTCCCTCCGGGGAACGTGCCCGGCACGGGCCGCGGTTCAGTCGCCGACGGCGCTCGGCCGCCGGCCGCGGCGATCTGTAAGGTGCGCGGAGGTGCGTCCAGACGACAGGGAGAGCCCGGTGGATCCGGTGAGCGGGAACAAGGACACCGAAGAGGTCGGTCGGACCCTGCGCGGCTGGCTGGCGGCGACCGCGCCGGCGCACTCCGTCGAGCCCGGGGACGCCTCCGGGCGCACCGGCCTCGACGTGCCCCCGGGCGACGCGGCGACGGTGACCAGGGCGGTGCGCGGGCTGCTCGGCCTCCCTTCCGCCCGGGGCGGTCTCTCCGCCCTCCTGGGCCGGTCCTCCCTGTCCGCTGCGGGTTTCGCCGAACTGCGGCTGCTGGCCCGGGCCCTGGTGGTCGACGAGCATCCCTCCGCCGGGAGTTGGACGGCCGCGGAGCGGCTGGACGTGGCGTCCTGGGTGACGCTCCTGCTCGACCGGTACGCCGAGGACGGGGTGCGGTGGCTGGTGGCCGCCCTGCGCGGGGAGGACTGACCCCGGGCGGCCCGCTCCGCTCCGACCCGCGGCCGACCGGCCGGCGCGCCCGGTGAACCCGGCGCCCCGTCCCGGCCGTTCTCGCCGATGACGGTATTGCGGCACGCTGACGTGCCGGCGGCGAAGGGCGGGCGGTGAGCGGTGGCGCGGTGGCAGGGCTTTGCCGATTGAGGTTCCACGGACCGCTGAAGGTGGTCGAGCTGTCCGTGCCCTCCGATGTGCCCTTGGCCGACCTGCTGGCGACCGTCATCGGGTTCTCCGGCGACGAACTGGCCGAGGAGGCCGTCGAGGCGGGCGGCTGGGTGCTCCAGCGACTGGGGGCCGAGGCGCTCGGGCTCAAGGACGGGGAGGACCTCCACCTGCGCCACCGCCGCGACACGATGCCGCTCGTCCACTTCGACGACCTCGTGGACGGGATCTCCACCGGTCCCCGTGACCGCGGCGACTCCTGGCGGCCCGCGCTGACCCACCACCTGGCGCTCGCCCTCGCCCTCCTCTCAGCGTGCCGCAGCGCCTGGCGCTGCTGCTGCCCGGCGTCTGCGGTCTCGCGCTGCTGACGGCCGGCTTCGCCGCGGACCTCGCTCCCGAGGAGCGGCCCCTGCTGCTCTGCGGGCTGGTGACGGTGGCGCGCTCTCCGCGCTGGGCTACGGCGCCGCCACGCCGTTCACCGTCGCCGCGTCCTTCCTCAACACCCTGCCGGCCGGGCCCGATCTGGCGGCGGCCGACGTACCCGGGCGCGGCGGCACCGGACCCGTACTCGCCGGGCACCCGACGACCACCGGGCAGCTGTTCACCGGCCCCGGCGGCGAGTACTACGTACTGGCGCGGGAGGGCCTCAGGCCGCTCACCCGGACGGAGTTCGAGCTGCTGCGGGGCGATCCGCGCACCCAGCGGGAGGCCTACGCGGGCGCTCCGGCGGCCGCCACCCCGGTGGGGGCCGCGGACCTCGCCGCCCACCCGGCCCCGGCCACGGCCACGCCCACGGGCCCCGGTGCGGGTACGGGTACGGCCCTGCCGGCCGAACCTCCCCGGCTCCACCCCGGCCCGGCACCAGAGCGTCTGCGCGGGGCTGCGGCCCGGGCCTTGGGGCCGGCGACCCTGGTGACGCTGGCGGACACCGCGGCCGTGGCGGGAGCGCCGCCGGCGGTGCAGCCCGGGGTCGACCCGACCTGCGCGGACGCCGACCGGATCATGGTCAGGCCCGGCGGCGGAGCGCTCGTCACGGCCCTGTCCGGGGCCGGTACGGGTGGCACCGCCTACCTGGTGACGGACGGCGGGGTGAAGTACCCGCTGCCGTCCGCGGACGCCGCGAAGCGGCTCGGCTACGGCGCCGCCCGCACGGTGGGCGTGCCCGCGGGCCTGCTGAAGCTGCTCCCCACGGGCCCGAGCCTGGACCCGGAGGCACTGACCGCGGGCGGCGTGGTGAGCGCCGCTCCGGCCCCGCCCTGCTCGACACGGAAGCCGGGATGAACCCTGGGCGGGGGGAGCCCCGTTACATCCGGCAGAGGACCCGCACCACCTCGTCGGCCGCCCCCGAAACGACCCAGGAGAGCACGTGCCAGCCAGCCCCGAAGAGCAGTTGGCGATTCGACCCAGGGTGCCCAGAAGCGCCGCCCTGTTCCCCGGCGGCCGTACCTGACCCGGCGGGCGACCTGGCTGATACGGCGGACGCCCGCCCCATAGACCGGCACGACCGGAGGTTCCCCCCTTCCGGAAGTGCCGACGCGGACCCGGCCTCGCTTCCCCCAAGCAGGCCGGGTCCGCGCTTTCGCTCCGTGTTCCTGAACCCCCCTGCGAGGGCGGCCCGTTCCCCTTGGTGGCGGCGAGCGCACGACCGGACCCATGAGCCGCGGCCCGCACCCCGACGAAGGAGCACCCATGGTGAAGGAACCGAAGCCCGACGGTGACGAGGGATCGAGCGACGGCGACGACCTCAAGATCACCGACAAGTACCTCCTCGACTTCGCCGAGAGATCCTCCGCCCGGGGCGGCCCGGGTTCGCCCGGCGGCGCCGGCTCGAACGGCTCCGGCGGCGGTGGCGGCACCGGCGGTGGCAGCGGTACGAGCGGTGGCGCCGGAAACGGCGCGAGCGGGGACGGCCGGCCTCCCGCGGCCGATCCCGCGCCGCCCGCCGCTACCAAGACGTACCAGGCCGTCGCGGGCGCCGGGTGCCAGGGCAGCGGCGCCGGGTGCCAGGGCAGCGGCACCGAATACAGCCAAAGCGGCTGGTACGACGACGGGCAGGCCGGCTGGAAGACCTACGGCTCGGGCGGCTGGAGCGGCGACGGCTGCAACCCGGCCTACTACACGGTGCAGAACTCGCTCTCCCCGGGCAGCGGAACGATCGACTCCTTCATCATCAACCAGCCCTCCAAACACGGCAGTTGGGCCAGCGGCGGCACCTACGACGTGCGCAACGGCCAGCTCGCGGTGAAGCTGCACGACCGGGGCCAGGACTGGGTCGGCAACACCAAGACGTACGCCCACAACGCGGCGTCCGCGGTACGCGTCTCCTGCACCGCGTAACCCCCTCTCCCCTCCCCGCCCTTCTCCTCCCCCGCCTTCCCCCGCCCCCCCGAAGGGACCCTCCAGACATGTCGCGCCCTGTGCTGACCGTGTGCGCGCAGTCACGAAGTGGCTCGTACCGCACGATCGGCGAAGCCCTCCACGTGGCGCGCAGCGGCGCGGTGATCTCCGTACGCCCGGGTCTCTACGAAGAGAACCTGGTGATCGACAAGATGGTCACCATCACCGCGAAGGACGCCCGGGGCAGTGTCAAGGTCGCGCCCCGCAGCGGCGCGGTCGTCCAGGTCGTCGCCGAGGCCGTGCAGCTGACCGGACTGGTGCTGCAGGGTCACGATGACGAACTGCCCGCCGTGGACGTACCTCGCGGCCAGGCAGCGCTGCAGGACTGCGAGGTCGTGGGCAGCTCCTGGACGGCTCTGCTCACCCGCCAGCAGGGCACTCTCGCGATGCGCGGCTGCCGGGTGGTCAACCCGTCGGGCGCCGGGATCGTGGAGACGTCGACCGGGGCCAGTGTCATCGAAGACTGCGTCATCGAGCACCTAGGCACCTCGGCGGTGGTCATCGGGGAACGCGCCAACCCCACCATCCGCAACTGCGTGCTGCGCGATGCGCGCGGCAACGGCGTGTGCGTCAACGGGGAGGGCCGGGGCTCCGTCGAGGACTGCGAGATCTCCTCGACCGACAAGCCCGCCGTCGCACTTGAGGAGAACAGCGCTACCCGGGTCCTGCGCACGACGGTACGGGACTGCGTGCTGGGCGTGTACATCAACTCGGCCTCGCGGGTCCTGTTGGAGGACTGCACGGTCACGAACACCACCGGCCACGGGATCGCGCTCGCGGGCGGCACCGATCCGGTGCTGCGGCGCTGCCGTACGTCCCGGACGAAGGGGGACGGCATCCACGTCACCGGCCGCTCCCGGGGCGCCTTCGAGGAGTGCGAGGTCGGCGGCGCGCAGGGCGCCGGGATACGGGTCGACGAGTCGTCGAGCCCCTCGTTCGCCCGGGTCGCCGTACGCGACTGCGGGGCGGCCGGCGTGTGGCTGAGCGGGGACAGCGCACCCGACTTCGACAGGCTGGAGGTCCGCGACGGGGTCGGCGCCGGCGTCCTGGTCACCG
The DNA here is from genome assembly GCF_042736805.1 of Streptomyces sp. NPDC060031. Lineage (NCBI taxonomy): Bacteria > Bacillati > Actinomycetota > Actinomycetes > Kitasatosporales > Streptomycetaceae > Streptomyces > Streptomyces sp. NPDC060031. Next base: position 10,516 of record NZ_JBHWVM010000018.1, on the reverse strand, counting down.
ACGGGGCCAATCCGATGCTGCGCCGCCTGAAGATCCTGGACGTCCGCGGTCACGGCGTGGAGGTGACGCGGGGCGGCCGCGGCCGGGTGGAGGGTTCGGAGATCGGGTCCACCGGGCAGTCCGGGATACGGATCTCCGAGGGCGGTCACGCCTACGTCGATGACACCTCGGTACGGGGCACCGGTGCGGCCGGGGTGTCGGTGGGCGGCGGGGGCGTCGCTGCGCTGCGCGACTGCGATCTGGCCGAGTCGGTGGAGGACGGAGCCGTGGTGGAGGACGGCGGCGAGCTGACCGCCACGCGCACCCGGGCCCGCGCCAACCGCCGCCACGGCATCACCGTGGCCCCCGGCGGCCGCGCCACGCTCACGGCGTGCGAGGCGGCCGAGAACTCCCACGACGGCATCCGGGTCGACTCGACGGAAGCGGTACGGGTGCACGACTGCGCCGTCATCGACAACCGGGGGTCGGGACTGCGCCAGACCAAGCCGGGCACGCGCCTCGCGGTGGAGAACCTGACCAGCCGGGGCAACGCGATGCCGGACGCGCACGGTTCGGCGACCGCCCCGGCGGGCGGCGGGTCCGCCGAGGAGCGGGCGGGCGAACCGGCCGGGCCCGCGGGGCCGGCGCAGCCGGTGACACCCGACGGCCCGCGGGCGGTCCTCGACGCCCTGGTCGGACTGGCCGGCGTCAAGGAGCAGGTGGAGACGCTGGTCAACCTGAACAAGCTGGCCAAGCGGCGGGAACTGGCCGGGATGCCCGCGCTCCCCATGAGCAGGCACCTGATCTTCGCGGGGCCCCCCGGCACCGGCAAGACGACCGTGGCCCGGCTGTACGGGACGATCCTGGCGGAGCTGGGGGCATTGCGCAGCGGGCACCTGGTGGAGGTGGCCCGCGCGGGCCTGGTCGCTTCGATCATCGGCGGTACGGCGATCAAGACCACCGAGGTGTTCAAGGGAGCCCTGGGCGGGGTGCTGTTCCTGGACGAGGCGTACACGCTGTCGCAGGGCGGCGGCGGCACCGGTCCCGACTTCGGCCGGGAGGCGATCGACACGCTGGTGAAGCTGATGGAGGACCACCGCGACGACATCGTGGTGATCGTCGCCGGGTACTCCGAGGAGATGCGCGGGTTCCTGGACTCCAACCCGGGCCTCGCCTCGCGCTTCAGCCGTACGGTCGGCTTCGAGAACTACTCGGACGCCGAGCTGACCACCATCGTGGAACTGTCGGCCCACGATCACGGCTACGAGCTGGCCGAGGGCACCCACGAGGCCCTGGCCCGGCACTTCGCATCGATGACCAAGGGCGCGGACTTCGGCAACGGCCGGGCCGCCCGCAAGGTGTTCGAGGAGATGGTCGACCGGCAGGCCTCCCGGCTGGCCTCTCTCGCGGAGTTCGGCAACGCGGACCTGGCGCTGCTGCTGCCCGAGGACGTGGCGGCCCCGGCGCCGGACGCGGCGGCGGAGGGCGCGCCCCGCGCCGAACTCCTCGACCAGCTCGGGGCGATGACCGGGCTGTCGGCCGCGAAGGAACAGGTCCAGGACCTGGTCAATCTGATCAAGCAGGTGAACCGGCGGCGGGAGGCGGGGCTGGCTACCGCGACCATCAGCCACCACCTGGTCTTCGCGGGGGCGCCCGGTACCGGCAAGACCACGGTGGCGCGGCTGTACGGAAGGCTCCTCGCGGAGTTGGGCGTGCTGCCCGGCGGGCAGCTGGTGGAGGTGGCGCGGGCCGACCTGGTGGGCCGGTTCGTGGGCCACACGGCGCAGCTCACGAAGGAGGCCTTCGACCGGGCCCGGGGCGGTGTGCTGTTCATCGACGAGGCGTACACGCTGACCCCGCGCGGCGGCAGCGGCAACGACTTCGGCCAGGAGGCCGTGGACACGCTGATGAAGCTGATGGAGGACCACCGCGACGAGGTGGCGGTGATCGTCGCCGGCTACTCCGACGAGATGGAGGGCTTCCTCTCGTCCAACCCGGGTCTCGCCTCCCGGTTCTCCCGGCAGGTGCTGTTCGAGCACTATTCGGACGACGAGCTGGTGGAGATCGTGATCAAGCAGGCAGAGGCCGCGGGTTACGTGCTGGCGCCGGACACCGCCGCCGCGCTGCACGAGCTGTTCGCCGCGGCGCCGCGCGACCGCACCTTCGGCAACGGCAGGTTCGCCCGGCAGACCCTGGAGTCGATGATCACCCGTCAGGCGGGGCGGCTGAGCCGGCTGGAGGTCGACGACCTGTCGGAGATCAGCCTCCTGCTGCCGTCGGACCTGCCCGTTTCCGCGCGGACGGGAAGCGCCGCGTGAGGGCGGGGGCGGTACGCCGCACCCTCACCGCCGCAGCCGTGTGCGGGGTCTTCGCGGTGTGCGGTGCGTCCGGGGTGTCCGGGCTGCTCGCGGCGGCCGCGCCCGCGCGGGCGGATACGGTACGGGCGCTCGCCGACGGGGAGCCGGACTCGCTGCCGGGCATGACGCAGACCCTGCCCGACGTCCGGCAGAGCGGCTGCCGCAAGGGTTCGGACCGGGTCAGCGGCCGGGTGCCGTGGGCGCAGGCGTACCTGCGTGCCGACGCGGTGTGGCCGCTGACCGAAGGGGAGGGCGTACTGGTCGCCGTCGTGGGTTCGGGCGTGGACGACGCGGCCGGGGTCCTCGGCGAGCGGATGCTGGCCGGACCCAGGTTCCACGATGCCGGACAGGGAGCGGACTGCGTGGGACACGGCACCTTCGTCGCCGGACTGATCGCGGCGAAGCGGGGGCCTGGCACCGGGTTCGCCGGGATGGCACCCCGGGCGCGGATCCTCGCCGTCACCGTCACCGACGCGGCCGGCAACACCGATGCCGAGCTGCTGGCCAAGGGCATCCGGGCGGCGGCCGACGGGGGCGCCCGCGTCATCGACGTGGCCGCCGTCAGCCCCGCTGCCGGCGACTCCCTCGCGGAGGCCGTCACGTACGCCACCGCCAAGGGCGCGCTGATCGTCGCCCCGGCCGCCGCCGACACTCCGGGGAACAGGGCGCCCGTGTACCCGGCCGCCTACCCCGAGGTGCTCGCGGTGGCCGACAGCGGGCCCGGCGGAGCACCGGCCCGGCCGGCCCCCGCGGGCCGGGTGGATCTGGTGGCGCCCGGGGACTCGGTGCTGAGCACGGGCCCTTCGGGCCCGGGACACTTCACCGCGTCGGGACCGAGCTTCGCGGCCGCCGAGGTCGCCGGGGCCGCGGCGCTGGTGCTCGGCTACCGGCCGGGCCTGAGCGTCGGCCAGCTGGTCCACCGGCTGAAGACCACGGCGTACCACCCGGGTACGGCCCTGCCCGACGCCCACCTGGGCTACGGCTCCCTCGACCCGGTCGCCGCCACGACCACCGTCCTGCCGGAGGAGGGGGAGCTGAGGGAACGGGTGGTGGTCCTGCAGCGGTTGGCCATGCCCGCCGAGCCCGGCGACGGGGGCGCCCGTACGGCTTACGCGGTCACGGGCGCGGCCTGCGTCACCGTGCTCGCGGCGGCCGGCCTCGCGTGCGTGGTGCCCCGCGGTCTGCGTCGCGGCTGGCGGCCGGGCCGCTACGAGGGGAGCGACACAGGGCACGACGCGGGAACCCGCTGGGACCGCTAACGCGGCGTGCGGGGCGGCGTTAGGCCTTGCTTAGCGGGGCGTTTGCGGGCGCTGACAGGCTGCGTCGCAGTCCCGTCCCCACCCCTGCCCGGGAGCAAAGCAGTGACGACACCCGCATTCGATTCCGCCGACGCGCACACGGCGCCGACCACGACGCTGGACCAGGACACCCTGGCGGAGCTGTACCGGCTCCACGCCCCCTATTTGCTGCGGGCACTGCTCCGGATGGCGAACGGGGACCGTGGCAAGGCCGAGGACATCCTCCAGGAGACCTTCCTGCGTGCCTGGCAGAATCCGCGGGCGCTGGTCCGGGGGCCCGAGCACGGCCGTCCCTGGCTGTTCACCGTGGCCCGGCGCATCGCGATCGACCACTTCCGGATGGCGGCGGCACGCGTGAAAGAGGTGGGCGGCGAGGCGCAGGAGGAGCGGGCGGGCGCGCAGGACCCGTACGACGAGGTCCTCGCCGCCCATGACGTGGGCCGCGCACTGGGCGAACTGCCGCCGCACCAGCGGGAGGTGCTGGTGCACCTGCACTTCAACGACCACACCGCCGCCAGGACCGGTCGCGCCCTCGGCGTGCCCACGGGCACGGTCAAGTCCCGCAATTTCTATGCCGTCCGCGCCCTTGCGCCCCTTTTGGAGGAGCGCGGTCTGGCCCCCGTCAATCACGGATCGACCCGCTCCCGGTAGCGAAGGCGGAGCGGAAGCGAAGGAGAGTCATGGCCTGATATCAGGGACCCTGCCGCATCACGGTGATCGGTGTGGACGCCGACTGGCCCCAGCGGGCGGTGGTGACCGTGCACGGCAGCCGCGCCCGGCTGGTCGTACCGGGCACCGTGGGGGCAACGCAGTTGGTCGACGCGCAGAGCTGGGATCTGGCTCTGGAGCACCGGTACGACAACGAATGGCGCCCCAATGTCCGTGCGGTGATGAGCCGTTGGGAAACAGCGGACGGGGTGGAGAGCCAGGTGGTGCGCAGCAAGGACCACGACTGGCCCGGCCGTACGCAGGAGCGCAACCTGGTCCTGCGCATCGACCGCATCGGCGCCGACACCGGCCGGGAACTCCACCACACGCTCGTGGACGCCGTTTCGAAGGGAGCCGCCCGCCTGGTCCCCGGTGTCACCGTCGGCGGAGCCCTCGCCCCGCAGCGGGCCGGCGCCGCCCGGCCGGCCTCGTCGAGCGCCGGGATCCCGGCCTCCGACGGGATCCCGGCGCGCCCCGCCACGACGGGCGGCACGGCCGCTCCCTCCGGCCGGGACTACCCGACCACTTCCTCGGGCTGACCCCGGCAGGGCCTGCAGCGGACTCTCGCCGACGGCGTCGCCTGAGGGGCAGCGGCGCAAGCCGCCGTTACCCGACCGCCGTCGACCCCGACGCCCGCGCCAGAAGACGGTCGCCCCGGCCGGCCGCCTGCGTCACGAATGCGCGGGTGTCGCTCCGGGCGGTGATGTGCTCGGGCGGTTCGACGCCGTCCGCGAGGAGGGGGTCGGCTTCCGGTTCGCCCCAGGTGGCGATCAAGGGGAGGACTCCGGCCCAGATTCCGAGAGCGGCGTCGGGCCCGTCGCCGTCCTCCGGGCCGCCGGTGCTCGTCTTGACCGACGCCTCCTCGAGCGACATGCAGAGCAGCGCGGTCGCCGCCATCTCCTTGGCGTTCGGCTGTCGTGCGTAGTCCCACTGCCCGGGTGTGGCCTGTTCGGTCAGGCAGCGCAGCCCTTCCAGCTTCTCCTCCGTGTCCGTGACCAGACGCGGGACGCCGTAGATCATCGCGCTGCGGTAGTTGACGCCGTGCTCGAACACCGACCGCGCGAGGACGAGGCCGTCCACGTGCGTCACGGTCACGCACACCGTCGCCCCGGGTGAGGCGACCAGGCTCCGGCTGGCCACGGACCCGTGGAAGTAGAGGTTGCGGCCGTCGCTCCCGTAGACGGTGGGGACGACCATGGGGTGCCCGTCGACGACCACCCCGAAGTGGCACATGAAGCCCGCGTCCAGGATCGCGTCGAGTTCGGCACGGTCGAGACTTCCCTGAGCGCGCAGGCGGCGGTGACGGGTGCGGTCTGTCTCCGGCAGCGTGGACGGGAGTTGACTGTGGTTCACGTACTTCTCTTTCACAAGTGCCGGGATTCCAGAGGACTTCACGAGGTGGCAGGCGGGGCCCGAGTGTATGGCTGGGACCCGCGGAGCCCGTCGGTGTGACGCACCCCACGCTATCGATATCGCCATTCGCGCGCCAGCATTCAACGAAATCAGTTCAATGAAGCTCACAACGCAACGGAAACCCTCGCCCAGCCGGTCAGCCCACGAGGCCCGCGACCGCGGACGGCCCCACGGGTGCACGACGCCGCCCATCTGCGGTTACTCAAAAGTAATATGACGCCCCTTCAATCGAGCAGTGCTTCGCTGCCAGACTCCTGCTCTCAGCACGCAAGGAGCCCTCTTCAGTGACCGACGCCGCCAGCACCGCCCTGCAGCATTTGCGTGACGTTGACGCCTTCCAGTGGTACGTCATACCGCTGTTCCTGATCGTTCTGTACGTCTACGCCACCGAGGTGGAGCGGCGTAACTGGAACGTCTTCTTCGCCGGCCTGGCCTTCTGGGGCATGGACTGGTTCAACGAGATCTGGAACGCCCTGGTCTTCCACTTCACCGGGCGGGCCCCGGTGTGGGGCGCGCCGGGCGGTGATTCGGCTTACCTGATCCTGATCGGCCTGAACATCGAGATCTGCTTCATGTTCGCGGTGTTCGGCGTCGTCGCGGCCAAGCTGCTGCCGGCCGACAAGTCGTTGCGCGTGCTCGGCCTGCCCAACCGTTGGGTACTGGCGGGCGCCGGAGCGGCCGCCGCGGTGGGCGTGGAGGTCGCCCTCAACCAGATGGGCGCGCTCACCTGGGAGTGGTCCTGGTGGCGAGCCGGCATGCCCCTCCTGATCTGGCTGATCGGTTACCTGCCCTTCTTCCTCGTCAGCTACTGGGTCCACGACCTGCCGAAGGTCAAGTCCAAGGCGCTCGCGGTGGGTTCACTGCTCGCCCTGGACGCCGTCGCACTGGTCGTCTTCATCTCCCTCGAATGGATCTGACATGCTCCGCTCCTTCCTGGCCGCCTCCCTGCTCACGGTGGCGGCCCTCGCCCCCGCCACCCCGGCAGCGGCCACCACCGGCCCGTGCCAACTGGCCGGAACCGCAGGCCTGGCCGACCTCATACCGGGCAACAGCACCCTGGGGCTCTCCGCACTGCAGCCGGCGGCCGTCGACCTGCCGCCGCAGATCCACCTGCGGGGAACCACGGGCACCTTCAACCGACGGTGGTCCTTCGCCCTGCGTGAGGGCCGGATGTACGTCAAGGAAGCCGCCGCGAGCGGCGGTTGGCGCACCATGTCGCTGCCCGCATGCCTGGCCGGGCACGTCACCGGGATCTCCGTGGACGACGACGAGCTGGTGGCGCTCGACGAAGGCGGCAACATCTACACGATGGACCACGCCCTCAACGCGCCCTGGACATGGAACTGGACGCACCGCTACGGGGCCCCGCTGTGGCTGGGTGGCGGCAACACCGTCCCCTACCGTTCGGCCCGCTGGACCTGGTCCGTCCTGTCTCCCGGCGAGGACAAGGTGTGGCGCGACACCGCGGGCAACGATCACCCGGCGGGCGGCGCCAAGGTCTCCCACGTGTTCGCGCTCAGCGAGGACGGCAGCCGCATCACCTATGTCGACCCCTGGCTCCCCGCCGACCACAGCTACGAGATGTCCACCCCGCTGCGCGGACGCTTCCAGGCCCAGGCGCTGTCCACCGCCGCCTCCACCTCGTTCGTCATCAACCGCTACGGCGACATGTACACGCGCCTGTACGACTTCGACATCGCCGGCTCCGACAGGATCTTCTTCAGCTACTCCTACGAGGACCAGCGCGGCGCGACCTTCCCGAAGATCCAGCTGCCCGCCCCGGACTGGATGCGCCAGCCCAAGATCCCCGGACAGGTCACCGACCGGATCTCGATCCACAAGACCGGCGTCGGATCGGACGCCCGCGAACTCCGCGTCGAGGGCAGCGACCAGGGACGCGCCGGCTACTGGAGCAAAACCCTCACCGCGTCCCAGTGGACCTTCATCCCCACCGACGAACCCCTCGAAGGCAACGCCCTTCAGAACACGCCCGCCGACCGCTCCACGGACACCCTCGCGGCGCCCTCCCCGTACCACTACACCGGCACGCTCGGCCAAGTGACCGTCGGCATCAGCGAGTTCGCCGTCGCCGTCGAGGGCACCCCCCTGATCCTGCAGGCGGGAGGCCAGGAGCTCCAGCTCACGCTCCACACGGTCGACGGTCTGCGCCAGACCCCCCAGACCCCGGGGCTCACCTCCCAGCCGAGAAGCTTCAACGGCACCATCGAGGTTCCGCAGGCCGTCCTCGACAACCTCGACTCCTACCACCCCGCCCTGCGCGCGCTCGTCCGCGACCGGCTCCAGTCCGCCCGGTTCACCGACACCGACGTCGCGGTCACCGACCAGACGATGACCATCGCCCACCTCGGCCTGCCCCTGAACCGCGCCTGACGAGGGGAAGCGCCGCCGATTCCCGACCGGGTGGACGTCGAGGCGCCGTATGGCGCGTCGACGCCACCGGGCCGGGGTCGGCGCCGCGCATCCCACAGCAGGGACTTTCGTCCCTTGCCCCCTTACGCCCCGTCAGTAATGTTTGAGCTAAAGATCATCAATGTGGTGAATGCGACCCTATGGGTGCATCCCACCGGCATGCTCAAGGGCCTTGGGGAGCGGTATGAAGAAGCTGAGGACAGCGTTCGTCGCACCTGACGGCGGAAGACCTGCCTGCAGCGGCCGCTTCGCAGGAGTCCGCCCAGCCCGACGGCGCGGGTCGGCCGAGCCGCAGACCTTGAACCAGGCGATCCCGGCCGCCCCTGCGTTCCGGGCGCTGACCACCGACGCCCCGCAGGCCGCGAAGGCTCGGGGGCGCTCCTGCGAGGAACACCGCCGCGCCCTCCTGCATCCTGCGTGTCGCAGGCTGACGCACCTCTGATCCTGCTCGCCGACCGCGCACACAACCGTCGCCGCGTGGCTCCGCCGCGGGCAGCAAGCATCCCGGCCCCGTCCATGAGCCAGAGACAAGGAGACCGCACTCTCATGACGCCCCGCCCGGAGGCCCCCAAGCGGAGCGCGTGGTCGCCGCGCCGCACCACCGGCGACGCCGAACTGGCCGTACAGGTGAAGCGGGCCGCCGGCGCCCCCGGCAACCACCACAGCCCCGCAGTAGTCGTCAGCCGCGCAGGTCAGCGCCCCCGCCGGCACCGGCCTGTGGACCACCGCCCAAGACCTCGCGCCTACTCACGGCCGTCCTCGAAACCGGGCCCCCGGGCAGAGCGCCGCCCGGCCCGAGCTCGCCGCCGGAGAACCCAACCGGACCGGATTCGGCTGGTTCACCCTGACCCGCGACGGCCGAGAGACCACCTGGCACGACGGTGCCACCGCCGGCACCTGTCCCGTAAACGATCGGAGAAGCTGCATGCGTACCTTCCCCCGCACATTTCCTGCTGGGGTCCTCTGCGGAGACAACGGGAAGGATGTTGCGAAGTGACGTCCTGCGCACCCGTCTTCGACGAGATCCGAGCCCCCGCAGAATGTCATTGCGGTGGCTGCGTCCATGAAGCCCGCGCCGCCCGCCGCTCAGGTCTCCATGGCCCGAAGGGCGCCAAAGCTGCCCTCGTGGCCACTCTGGCAGGCAGCGCCACACTCGTGACCGGTGCCGGTACGGCGTTCGCGGCGAATCCGGCACCGGGCGAAGCCACGCCACAGCGCTCCGCCGTCTCTTCCACGGCCGACACCGTGGCGGCAACGGGAAACGCGCAGGGCAAGCCAGGACCGCTGTTCGGAACGCCGACCCGGCGGGCCTCACAGGACATGCGGCTGACCCGGGAGCAGATCATCGCCCGGGCCCAGGCCTGGGTGAATGCCAAGGTGCCGTATTCCATGAGCCGCTACTGGTCAGACGGATACCGCATGGACTGTTCAGGGTTCGTTTCCCAGGCCTGGGGGCTGCGCGACAACCAGTGGACCGGCAGTCTGGCCTCATACGGCACCCGGATTTCCAAGGGTGAACTCAAGCCCGGTGACATGCTGCTGTTCCACAACTCGGCGAATCCGGTGGCCGGTTCACACGTGGTCATCTTCGGTGGCTGGGCCAACTCGGCAAAAACCCAGTACATCGCCTACGACCAGACCCGACCGCACACCCTCAAGCGCACGACGCCCTACGCGTACTGGAACAACTCCTCGCGCTACGTGGCGTACCGGTACAACAACCTGAAATCGGACGGTGGTGGTGAGAGCGGCACCGCCTTCCCCGGCGCGGGCAAGTTCGGCCCCGGAGCCAACAACAACCACGTCACGAAGCTGGGCCAGATGCTGGTCAACCGTGGCGGCGGCTCCCACTACACCTCAGGCCCCGGCCCCCGCTGGTCCGAAGCCGACCGCAAAGCCACGCAGGCATTCCAACGAGCCCAAGGCTGGACCGGCAGCAACGCCGACGGCATACCCGGCAAGACCACCTGGGACTACCTGGTCAACGGCAAGGGCAAGAACATCGGCACCGGGGGCGGCGAGGGCGAAAGCGGCACCGCCTTCCCCGGCGCGTCTCATTTCCGTCCGGGCGCCGTCAATGCGCACGTCAACGCCCTCGGTGTGCAGTTGGTGAAGAAGGGCTTCGGAAAGCACTACACCCAAGGGCCCGGGAAACGGTGGACCGAAAGCGACCGGCGCAACGTCGAGGCCTTCCAACGCGCCCAAGGCTGGACAGGATCGTCAGCGGACGGCTATCCCGGGCCGGAGACCTGGCGCCGACTTTTCGCATAGCCCCGTCGGCCGTTGGCCGGCGTTGAAGGAGATGCGCGAGAGGCGGGCCCCCGTCGGGGG
>NZ_JBHWVM010000017.1:0-101018 GCF_042736805.1 Streptomyces sp. NPDC060031 | reverse complement strand
GCCCGGGCCAGCGCGGTGGCGGGGGGGGGGCCCCGGGGGGGGGGGGGCCCCGCCGCCCGCCCCGGCCGGGGGGGGCGCGGCCCCGCCCCCCCCCGCCCCCACCCAACCGCGGGGGCGTCCCGCCCCGCGCGAGGAGCCTCGACACCCGGCGCGCAGGTGATGGTTCGTCACCCGCTCGGTGCGTCGGCTCGCGCGGGAGCAGGTGATCGCACAGGGTGATGATCACCGGAATCTCACCCCGCTCCCCGTCCCGGAGGACCCGCATGCAGTTCACCCGTCGGACCGTTGTACGAGCCGGGGCCGGTACCGCCGCCGCGCTCGCCGTCGGTACGCCCGCGATCGCGTCCACGACCACGACCGCTTCCACGACCGCGACCGCCGCCGCGGCCGCCACGCCCCGTGCTGCGGGCGCGGGCGCGGGCGCGGAACTTCCGCTGCGGACCGACGCCACCACGCAGGGCGACATCCTGGCGGGCTTCCGCAAGGACCACGCGTGTCTGCTGCTCGTGCACTTCCACGACACCCGGAAGGCGCGCCGCTGGCTGGGGCAGCTCCTGCCCGAGCTCTCCACCACCGATCAGGTCACCCGCTTCAACGCCGAGTTCAGTGCGGCCCGCCGCCTGCGCAGGGGTGTGGACCCGACGTCGATGGCCGTCCTGTGGACCGGCATCAGCCTCACCCACGCCGGCCTGGGCTTCCTCGCCCAGAAGGACCCGTTCCCCGCCGTCTCGCCCGGCACCACGGCGGAGGCCTTCCGTGACGGCGCCGCGGCCCGCTCCGCACTGCTCGGCGATACCGGCCCCAGCGCCCCGGACTCCTGGCTGTTCGGGTCGGACCCCGACGGTGTCCACGCCGTCCTCACGCTCGCCGCCGACGACCCGAAGCGCCTCGCGGTGGCCATCGACGACCACCACGAGTCCCTCGAGGACGCCGACGCCGAAGTCCTCTTCCGCCAGGACGGCGCGACCCTGCCCGGCGGCCTGCGCGGGCACGAGCAGTTCGGCTTCCTCGACGCCATCAGCCAGCCGGGCGTACGCGGCTTCGACGCGCCGGACCCCGAGACCGGTACGACCGTAAGCGGCAAGCCCGGAACCCGTCTGGTGCCCGCCGGTGAGTTCCTCGTCGGGCACGAGCGGGTCGGGCAGCGTCCCGCCGGGCTGCCCGCGTGGGCCACCGGCGGCTCCTTCCACGTGGTGCGGCGCCTGGCACAGGACGTCGCCGGATGGTGGAAGCAGGTCGACGAGTGCCTGGCCGAGCTCAAGAAGTCGGGCGCGGCCCCGGCCGACGCGAGCCCCAACTGGCTCGCCGCCCGCATGGTCGGCCGCTGGCCCGGTGGCGCCCCCGTCGCCACCTGCCCGGCGGCCGAGCGGATTCCCGTACCCGGTGAGGACGTCGACGGCGCCCTCGACTTCCACGACGACCTCCAGGGCTGGACCACCCCGCTGTTCGCGCACATCCGCAAGACCAATCCGAGGGGCGGCCTGACGACGGCTCCCGGGCGGCCGCCGCTGCCCGCCGCCAACAACGACTCCCGGCGCATCATCCGGCGCGGCATCCCCTTCGGCCCGGCCTACCGTGCGGGTGCGGCTTCCGCGCAGCGCGGGCTGCTCTTCATCAGCCATCAGGCGGACCTCGTCGGACAGTTCGAGTTCATCGCCAGTCGCTGGAGCAACAACGCGGACTTCCCGCCGGCCCGGCACCCCCGCCCCGGCACCGACCCCGTCATCGGGCCCGCCTCGCCCGCAGCCTTCGAGTGCCCCTCGCCCAGCGGCAGCCGCGCCACCACCCTCGCCTTCGAGCGGTACGTCCGTACCGAGGGCGCCTTGTACGCCTTCACCCCCTCGCTCCCGACCCTGCGCGCCCTCGCCGCCGGCAAGCTCGACAACTCCATCGAGGTCCACCCCGGCACCGTGCTGCGCCCCGGCGACACCCTGGACGCCGGGGCGGTGCGCCTGCACTTCGACACCGGCGGCGACCTGATCCTCCAGGACGACGAAGGCCGCACCCTGTGGAACGCCGACACCTCGGGCTCCGGCGCCGACGCCGTCTTCTCCGGCGACGGCGAACTCACCGTCCGTACCGCCGACGCCCGCACCGCATGGTCCTCGAAGACCGCCGGCCACAAGGGCGCCCGCTTCCTGATCCGTCCGTCGGGTGAAGCCGTGATCGTCCAAAACGGCCACACCCTGTGGCAGGCACCCGACGGAAAGGCATCTGCCCACACGGCGAGGTGACGCCCTGACCGGCCCGTCCCGGGCGTGCGAGAACGAGGAAGCCCATGCCGCACACGGACCTCTCGGCGGTCGCGGACGACGCGAGAGCCTGGTTCGACCAGTACGTGAGCACCTTCATCGGCCTGGCATCCGCCGGCCGTACCGACCCCGCACCCCTGCTCGCCTACTTCGCCGTACCGATCACCATCACCACCGGCGCCGCGCATACGGTGCTCGGCTCGGGCGAAGCCCTCACGGCCGGCCTCGCCCACGAGCTGCGGACCCTGCGCGACGCCGACTACGGCGGCAGCACCGCCGTCGATCCCGAGGTCCGCGCCCTGAACGAGCGGTCCGCGCTCATCGAGGTGACCTGGGTGCGCAACGACACCGCCGGGCGCGAGTTCCAGCGCGTCCGGGTGCTGTACCTCGCGGCCAGGACGGACGCCGGGTGGCGCACCACCGCCTCGGTGATCCTCGCCTCCTGACCGTCTCCTCCTGACCGTCCCGTCCTGACCCTGCCGGATCAGTCGGTCACGGTGTCGCCGTGACGGTGGGCCACCCGCCATTCGCCGTCCTCGCGGCGGTAGACCTGGGTGGCCCGCAAGGTGTAGGTGCGCGGCTGTCCGTCGACGGAGGTGGAGGTGTGCTCCAGTCCGGCCGTATAGGCCATGTCACCCAGCACGTCGTACGCCTGCAGTTCGACCGCGTACGACGTGCAGTCGGAGAAGCTCCGTCCGAGTGCGGCGAACAGCGCGTCGAGCTCCTGCTGGCCGTTGGCGTTGCGCCACGCGCCCAGCACGCTCACGGGCTCGTTGCGCGACCACAGCGCACGGCGCGGAGCCGCGTCGCCGTTGTGCAGCGCGGGCTCCGCCTCGTACAGAGCACTCTTGACCCACGCCAGGAATTCCTCGCGGTCGCTCATGCCGTCATCTCTTCGGGGTGGGGCGTTGGTGGCCGGGGTGGACGTGATCGGGGGTGACGACGGTGGTGATCGCCTCGCCGAAGAAGGCGCTGGGCTCCCCCGGCAGGAACTGCACCGGGTGTTTGTTTGAAGGATCAGTCGAGCAACTGCTGGGCGTTGCCCTGGTCGAGCAGTCGCAGGAGGCGGTGACCGTGAAGGTCTTGGTCTCGCTGTCACCACGCAGGCCCGGCCCATCCGCATGCGGATGGGCTCCATGGCGCGGCCTCCTGTCGTCCGGCGACCAGGGCAACGTCACCAGCCTAGGCTCGCGCCACCTCGGTCGCGCGGTGAGCCATTCAGCCGCGCCCGCCGCTGCCGCGCAGGTCAAAGCTCTGCGGCCCCGGACGACAACGTGCTCGTCCGGGGCCGCGGGCCCGAGGCGCCGCCTGGCCGGTCGGTGCCCGGTCAGTCGGTGCCGAACTCCATCGCGGCGCGGTCGAGCATCTCGTCGTCGTCGCCCTCGACCTTGCCGCGGGAGGCGATGACCTCGGCGCCGCCTTCCGGCATCGCGCCGATCAGCCCCGTCGAGGCGGCCTGGGCCGCGCCGATGAGCGTGGCGTGCGTGTTGCCGACGATGCCGAGAGCCGCGTACTGCTCCAGCTTGGCGCGGGAGTCGGCGATGTCGAGGTTGCGCATGGTGAGCTGGCCGATGCGGTCCACCGGGCCGAACGCGGAGTTCTCGGTGCGCTCCATGGACAGCTTGTCCGGGTGGTAGCTGAACGCCGGGCCGGAGGTGTCCATGACCGAGTAGTCCTCGCCGCGCCGCAGCCGCAGCGTCACCTCACCGGTGACGGCCGCGCCCACCCAGCGCTGCAGCGACTCCCGGATCATCAGCGCCTGCGGGTCGAGCCAGCGGCCCTCGTACATGAGGCGACCGAGGCGCCGGCCCTCGTTGTGGTACTGCGCGACGGTGTCCTCGTTGTGGATCGCGTTGACCAGTCGCTCGTACGCGGCGTGCAGCAGGGCCATGCCGGGGGCCTCGTAGATGCCGCGGCTCTTGGCCTCGATCACCCGGTTCTCGATCTGGTCGGACATGCCCAGGCCGTGGCGGCCGCCGATGGCGTTGGCCTCCATCACCAGGTCGACGGGGGTGGCGAACTCCTTGCCGTTGATCGTCACCGGCCGGCCCTGGTCGAAGCCGATGGTCACGTCCTCGGCGGCGATCTCGATCGAGGGGTCCCAGAACCGGACGCCCATGATCGGGTCGACGGTCTCGACGCCCGTGTCGAGGTGCTCCAGGGTCTTGGCCTCGTGGGTGGCGCCCCAGATGTTGGCGTCGGTGGAGTAGGCCTTCTCGGTGCTGTCGCGGTAGGGGAGGTCGTGGGCGAGGAGCCACTCCGACATCTCCTTGCGGCCGCCGAGCTCGGTGACGAAGTCCGCGTCGAGCCACGGCTTGTAGATGCGCAGGTGCGGGTTGGCGAGCAGGCCGTAGCGGTAGAACCGCTCGATGTCGTTGCCCTTGAAGGTGGAGCCGTCGCCCCAGATCTGGACGTCGTCCTCGAGCATCGCCCGGACCAGCAGGGTGCCGGTGACGGCGCGGCCGAGCGGCGTCGTGTTGAAGTACGCGCGCCCGCCCGAGCGGATGTGGAACGCTCCGCACGTCAGCGCGGCCAGGCCCTCCTCGACCAGTGCCGCGCGGCAGTCGACGAGGCGCGCGATCTCGGCGCCGTACGCCGACGCGCGGCCGGGCACCGACGCGATGTCGGGCTCGTCGTACTGGCCGATGTCGGCGGTGTAGGTGCACGGGACGGCGCCCTTGTCGCGCATCCACGCGACCGCGACGGAGGTGTCGAGGCCGCCGGAGAAGGCGATGCCGACGCGCTCGCCGGTGGGCAGGGAGGTAAGGACCTTAGACATAGGAAGAGTATGCACTGCGCCGCATGATCATGCAACGTGGCGCTCCGTCCGCCTGAGCCGTCGGGGCTGTCCGCGCCTCGCGGGCGCGGCCTGCGTCGCGACGGCGGTCCCGGTGGTGCGCCCCGGCGTGCGGGCCTGACGGCAGGCCCGGCTGGACGGCTTCGGCGAGATACGGCCCGACGCCCGGGCGGAGGCCCTGCGCAGGCCCCGCGCGCCCCTCGGCCCGGCGGACCGCTCCGTGCCCACCAGCCGTGTGGCCGAGTGCGAGCCCGCACCGTCGCGGCCAGGCCCGGTCCCTAGCGTGTGGCCGGAAACCGACGTGGACGGCTATCTGGCCGAGGTGGCGGAGGGGCGCAGGGTGCCGCTGGCCCGGCTGCAGCGGGTGTGCCGAGCGGAACTCGAGGGCAAGAATCGTACTGATGCCCGGCACCGGGACGTGGGGGACTAGGATGATCGCAGGGCCCGGGTACCGCATCCCCCGTCGGTATCCGGGCTCTTCATGTCTTGTCACAGGTGCAGAGGGGCCCCGGGTTCACCTGGGGCCCCTCTGCTGTGCGGGCTCGCCCCGCCCCACCCCCGTGGAGGCAGAACGAGCCCGGTCATGGGGGCCCGGTCACTCGGTGAGCGCGGGCGGTCGCACGGGCTCGGGGAGCCGTCGTGCCAGGTACTTGGCCACGTCGATGACCGTGCGGTCGGCCAGATAGGGACCGATGATCTGGATGGCCAGCGGCAGCCCGTCGGCGGTCTCGCCCGCGGGCATGACGAGGGCCGGGAGCTTGACGTGCCCGGCCAGGTTCAGCCATGCCGTCTGGTCGAAGTACGGACGCTTCTCCCCGTCGACCGTGATGAACCGGCCGGGGACCGGGGTGGACGTCTGGTCGTCGACCGCCGCGGTGGGGGCGGCCGGGGTGATCAGGACGTCATGGGTCGCGAAGTAGTCGGCCCACCGCCCGCGCAGCTTCTCGCGGTCCTCGTTCGCTCGCAGCCAGTCCCTGTGTCGCATGGTGCGCGAGTGCAGGAAGAGGCCGCCGGGGCTGTCGGCGGGGGTCTTGTCCGCTGCCGCGATGTCGTCGGCGAACCCGGCGTCGGTCGCGGTGGCGCCGGCCGTGGCGTACATGAGGCGCTGGAACAGCTTGTCGCTGTCGGCGAGGTTCACGGGCCGGGTCGTCCCGTCGACGGTGGCGCCGGCCGACCGCACGAGCTCGGCGACCTGCTCCAGGAGCCGGCGCGTGCCCTGGTCCACGCGGCAGTACGCATCGTCCTGCCATACGCCGATCCGGTAGTCCGCCAGGCGACCGCGCCTCGGCGCCGGAAGGCTGATCTGCCAGGCGGCGGCCTCGGCCGGGGCGGGCGCGGCGAGCACGTCGAGGAGGACGTCGAGGTCCTCGGCGTTCCTGGCGACGGGGCCCAGGGTGAGCATGTCGGAGCTGGTGAGCCAGCCGGGCGGCCGGGGGATGTGGCCTCGGGTAGGTACGATGCCGCCGCTCGGCCTCAGGGCGTACACACCGCAGTAGGCGGCCGGCAGGCGCAGCGAGCCGGCGAGGTCGGATCCGACCTCGAGGCTGGTGAGGCCCGCGGCGACGGCGGCGGCCGGGCCGCCGGAGGATCCGCCCGCGGTCCTGGTGTCGTCGTGGGGGTTGATCGTCTTGCCGAAGACCGGATTCGAGGTCTGGATGTCCTGGCACATGACCGGGACGTTCGTCTTGCCGACGATCACGGCGCCGGCCGCACGCAGGCGCGCGACGGTGTCGGCGTCCTGGTCGGGAACGTGGTCGGCGAGGTCGGGGGAACCACAGGCGGTGCGCAGCCCCTTGGTCTCCAGGGCGTCCTTCACGGTCATGGGCAGGCCGTGGAGCGCGCCCAGCGGTTCGCCGGTCGCGGACAGGTGGCGGTCGGCCCGGTCGGCGGCCGCGCGGGCGCCCTCGGCATCGAGGGTGACGACGGCATTGACGCCGGGGTTGGTCTTGGCGATGTGCTGGAGGTACTGCTCCAGCAGGGCCCGGCTGGTGATCGTCCGCCGGCGCAGGGCCGCGAGCTGTTCGCGGGCGGGCGCCAGGTGCAGGTCCGTACGGGGCGGCTTCGCCGCGCCGGCGCGGGAGCGCGCGGCCGCGGGCGTGGTGGCCATGGACGCCGCTGCGGCGATGGCCGTGCAGGCGACGAGCAGGGTGCGGCGGAGGATCACGAACGGGCTCCTGAGGTGGTGCCACGGGACTCGGCGGCGTCGCGGCTCTCGGACGTGGGCGGGGTGAAGTACGAGGCGACGCGCTGGAGGTGGAGCAGTTCGTCCTCCGTGGTGGGGAGGGACAGCTCGGCGTCGGCGTACTCGGCGGGGGTGTCGGCGGGTTCGTCGGCCGCGTGCCGGACCAGGGCGGCGTGGATCTGGTCGGCGGTGACGGCCGCGGCGAGTTCGACGCCGGTGAGGCCTTCGGCCCGGCGGCGGGTTTCGGCGTGCTCCCGAGCGGTCGGGTCGAGGTAGCGGCGCATCAGCTTCTGGCCCTGGCGGATCTCGACGCGGCGGCGCAGCAGGGGGAAGAGGGCACTGCGGCCCCGTAGGAGGTCCTGGCGCTGGCGGGCCGGGCGGCGCAGGGTGATCCCGGGGTCGGCCTGGTCGAGGGCGTGCCACAGCTGTCCCAGGCGCCGGTAGCGGATGTGCGCGGTGGCCCAGTCGCGGGCGGTGTTGGTGCGCCGGGCGACGGTCGGGATGAGGTAGCCGATCTGGGTGAGGGTGGCTCCGATGTCCCCGCACGCCCAGGCGAAGTCGTTCAATCGGCTGACGCTGAAGCCGGCTTCGGCCCCGATGATGCCGCCGATGCGGATGCCGCTGTAGCCGAGGGTGACGACGGCGCCGACGGTGACGAGGCGCAGGCTGAAGGCGATCGACCGGTTGGTGGCGGTGCGCGCGTACTTCCAGCAGGAGCGCGCCAGGTAGATCTCGGCGGCGCTGTAGGTGCCGAAGTACAGCAGCACGTACGCCTGGAAGACCGGGTCGTGCGCGTAGTACAGGGAGAAGTCGGTGGGCCTGGTCGTGGCGGGGGTGAGCAGGGCGAACAGCACCGACATGGTGGCGATGACCGCCGCGGCCGCGCAGAGCAGGAGGCGGCTGCGCCGGCGGGCTTCCCCGAGCGGCTTCGACCAGTACGCCAGGACGGTGGCCTGGAGCGCGAAGACGAGGATCACGCAGCCCTGGGCGATCGGCACGACGATGTTGGGGACACCGAAGACGCCGTCGACCCGCACCCAGACCGACGTGAGGGAGACGGCGTAACTGAGCGCGGAGAAGCAGTAGGTGAAGGCCAGGGCGACCAGTGCCCGATCGCGTCGGCTCTTGCCCAGGTCGCGCACGAGGATGAGGAAACCGGTGCCGGCGATGGCCAGGCACAGGGGGTGAAGTATGTCTTTCACGGGTCCCGATTCGGTATTCGGTCAGCGCAGCAGCGTGCGGGTTATGGGGTCGGCTTCCCGGGAGTCGCAGACCCGGGACGCGCTCAGACGCTCCTGCAGGAGGGATCCGAGCAGCTCGGCTTCGAACTCCTCCGGCTCGTGGTAGCGGGTCCGGCCGAGGACGAGCTGAACCGTGGCGGGGTCGATGTCGGTGATCAGACCGCCCAGGTTGGCCGCCTCCAAGGGGGCGTTGCCCCGGTGGCGCTTGAGCATGTGCCCGAATTCGTGCCCGACGATGATCTCGGCGTGCGCGCGGCTGATCGCGGTGTCGTAGAACACGTAGTCCGTGTCGCCCGTGGCGAGCCACAGGCCGCACGGGGCGGAAGCGTCCAGGGAGTCGGCATCGGCCGGATCCGAAGCGAACGGCATGAGCCGGATCGACCGGTCGAAGCGCTCCTCCATGAACGGCACGAGGTCCATGACGCTGTCGACCGCGGGAAGGTCGAGGCCGTCCACGAACTCCCGGTTCCGGCGCTCGACTTCGTCGGCCTCGCGTTCGGATCCGCGGTTACGACGGCTGAGCCACATGGTGCTTCCTCTCCTCTTCGAGACGCCGCACACCGCTCACGGCAGGTCCCTTTCGGGGTCGGCGGGCAGACCTTCCTCTTTCCGTACGGCTTCGAGGGCCGCCAGGACCTTGCGCTGGCCGGCGGCGGACACGCCCATCGCTCGCAGGGCGATCTGCTGGACTCCGTTCTCCTTCAGCTTGCGCAGGATCTCGAACTGGGTCGCGATCTTCCGCGTGACCTCGTCCTCGACGAAGTAGGCGGCCTCGACGCCGAAGAACCGGGCGAGCAGGGGCACCATGGTGATGGTCGGCGTCCGCTTGCCCGCGCGCAGGTAGCTGATGTGGGAGCGCGTGTAGCTGTCCCCGCCGTACGACGAGATGGTGCGGGCCACGTGCGCGTTGGAGTATTCCTCCGCACCGGGCGGGCGCACCCGGTCGAACAGGAAGTTGAGGCGGTCGCTGAAGGAAGCACCGGGCCCGGGAACCGCGACCGCGGTCGGTCGAGGTGCGTCCGGTGCATCGGGTCCGTCTTCTGATTCCGCCACTGCGTGCCACTCCCTGTCCTCGGGCGTAACTATAGTTGACGCCCGTCGCGCGTAACTATAGTTGACGCCGGAGCCGGGCTCGCCGGTCCGGCGGACAGCGCGCCGACGGCCCCACGGTGCTGCACACGCCGAAGGGGCGGCAACCGGCTTCCCGGTCACCGCCCCCTCGCCGGCCCCGTCAGGGAGCGGAGCGCAGCAACTCCTCGTGGTAGAAGGCCAATTTCTGCGGATCGGCCTCCAGGATGTCCAGGAGGTCCCCGGCCTCGGCGCGACCCCACGGGTTGTTGAGGAACTCCCGGTAGATCAGGACGAGGCCGGTCCGCAGGACCCGGAAGCACTCGGCGTAGAGGCTGGAGGACTCGGGATCCTCGTCCCCGCCCTCGCCGCATCCCAGTTGCAGCAGGAGCCACAGCACGTGCTCGGCCTGCTGGGGCGTCAGGCCGTCGGCCAGCATGCCCAGCGCCACCGATGCCACGGCCGGCGCCGGATCCCTCAGGAAGGAACCTTCGAACGCGTGGCCGTCCATGGCGTGCAGGGCGCCGGGGGCGCCGGTGAGCACGTCATCGAGCAGCCCGTCGAGCAGGTGCGAGGCGGGCTGACCGCAGGCACACCGGATCGCAGCCCAGTCGTGCCGACGGATCTCCGCCCGCGCAATGCTCACCATGCTGCCCATTCCCTTGCTGTGGAACACACGTCAAAGACGACCGCCATACCGTACCGCCCGCAACTCACTCGTTGAACCAGGGGCCGGAGGGGTCTCCCTGTGCGCCCGGCCCGAAGCTCGACGGGGGGTAGTCCCCCTGGCACTTCGTGCAGACCCACTTGCCCGCGGGTTCGTAGCCGACGGGCTGGACGGTCTTGCCCTCCCAGTCCTTGATCTTCTCGGCGACGAACGCGATGCCGAAGCGGATGTTGCGCCAGTCCCCGCCGAGGGCCTGGGCGACGATTCCCTCGGCGCAGTAGGAGAGGGTGCACCCCTCCACGAGGCCGGGCCCCGAGGAGGCCACCGCGAGCTCGCCGGTGTCCGTCCGCACGCCCGAGACGAAGGAGCGCGAGGCGACCTTGGAGGACCGCTGTTCGATCACGGCCTTCCTGGCGAGCTCCGTGCCCTTGGCGAGCTGGCCTTCCGGAGTCCAGCCGGGAGACGCCTCCTCGGTGTGCACGTAGGGCGGCCGGGACTTGGCGGGACCACGGTCCGTCGGCCCGGTGCCGGAGGCTCCGGTGCTCGGTTCGTCCGGGTGGGCCGAGGAGGCCGCGCTGGATTCAGCCGCGTCCTGCGGGGTGCCGCCCTTCTTCGCGGCCCCCGCATTGGCGCCCGCCACGTCTTCGGCGGCGTTCTTCGCGGCGCCGCCGGACGAGGCCGCGCCCTTGTTGCCGGAGGCTCCTGCCTCACCCGAGGCCTTGGTTGCCCCTGAGGCGCCTCTGGCCGCCGCGCCCTCGCCCTCCATGTTCGGATGGAAGCCGCCTGCCCCACCGCAGCCCATGGCCGCACAGTCGCCGCCGACGGCGCCGGTGACGATGCCGGCCGCCTCGCCCAGTGCGAGCACACAGGCCGGGGCGAGGACGGGTGCCCCCGCCGTACAGCCGGTGGCGACCACCGCCACGACCACCACCACGACCACGACGATGACGATCACCTCGATGACCGGCATGGCCTTCTTCAGGTAGTGACCCGCGCAGCCCCAGAAGCCGTCACAGTCGTCCTTCTTGTTGTTCCCGCCGCCACCGGAGGACGTGGTCGTGGTGGTCGTGGTCGTCGTCGTGGTCGTCGTGGTCGTGGTGCCACAGTCGATCACGCACTTGTTCATGGTCGGGTCGGTGTACCAGTTGTCCGTGCCACTGGGGTCGCTGCCGCTGGCCGGGTTGTCGGCCGCGTAGGTGTAACCGCCCATCTGGTTGGGGTCGCCGGCCTGGAAGACGGGGTCGGGACTGAGGAAACGACCGGTCGTGGCGTCGTAGTTGCGGGCACCGAGCAGGTTCAGGCCCGTGGAGGTGTCCAGTGGCTTGCCGAGGAATCCTCGGTTCTCGTCCGGGGAGACCCACGCCGTGGGCTTCGTGCCGCGTGCGTTGCCGTACGGGTCGAAGGACCGGCGGGTCGCGGCGAGGCTGCCCGCGTCGATGGCGGTCGTGGACGTGCCCTGGGCGTTGGGAACCTGGTAGGTCACGCTGCCCGAGCTGCTGCGCGTGATGTCGGTGCCGTCCGGGCCCGTGTAGTGGCGCAGGCCGGTCCAGGTCTTCGCCGCCACGTTCAGGGTGATCTGCTCGGCGCCGCCGAACAGGTACAGGACGCGGGTCTTGTCGGTACCTCCTGCGGCGCTGGTCTGGATGAGCAGGTTGCCGTCGGCGTCGTAGAGGTACTTGCTGGTCGTACTGGTGGCACCGCTCGGGGTGGTGACCGCGGCCGTGCGGCCCTCGGTGTCGTAGGTGAGGGTCTGGGTCTGGCCGGCCGGGACCGCGCCGGTGGCGGCCGTGGTCCACACCTGGCCCGCGCTGCCGCAGGCGGCCAGCGTCAGCTGGGTCCCCGCGGTGGCGCTGGCGGCCGGGTCGGTCAGGCACACGGCGCTGTTGGCCGCGTTGACCAGGGTGCCGGTGGTGGTCGCCTTCCACTTCTGGGTGGCGTCCGCGCTACAGGTGTCGATCACCACGAGGGTGCCCGCGGCGCTCGCGTTGGCGACCGTGTCCAGGCACATGCCGAGCACCTTGACGGTGCCGTCCGTGCCGATGGTCCACTTCTGTGCGGTGCTGGTGCCGTTGCAGGCGCCGACCTGGACCTTGGCGCCCGGGGCGGTGGCCCCGCCCGCGTCCTCGATGCACAGTTTCCCGCCCCCGGAGAGGCTGAAGCCGGTGGTGAGGGGGCCGGTGGTGGTGACCTTCCGGCTGACGGTGTTGCCGGCGTTCTTGTTGCCGTACGCCGGGTCGGCGTAGCCGTTCGTCCAGCCGGCGGCGCCGGTGCTCGGGTTGTCGTTGACCGTGGCGCCCGCCTGGTTGGGCAGGTTGGCCGCGACGGTGCCGTCGGTCCCGGTGTAGGCGATGGACTGGGTGGTGTCCGCCAGGGCGTTGCCGCCCGGGTCGTGGTTGACCATGCCCGTGCGGTCGCCGAGCTGGTCGAAGGTGTACGTCTGCCAGTACGGGGCGGGTCCTCCGACGGTGGTGGTCTTGATCTGCCCGGTGCTGGTGGTCTGGACCCGTCCGGTGGTGCAGCCTCCGACGGCGCCCACCGGCGCGGCCGACGGGGAGGTGATGCCCGCGGTGTCCGTCCAGGCCTGGGTCAGGCGCTGGAAGGAGTCGTACGTGAAGCACTGCGTGTCGTGCGTGGTGTTGTTCTGCAGGTCGTCGATCGCGGTGATCTCGCCGGCCTGGTTGTAGCGGTAGTTGACGACGTCGAGCGCGGTCGCGGACGTCTGCACCATGCTGCTGGTCTGCGTCCGGCGGCCGGTCGTGGAGTCGAACTGGGCGAAGGTGGCTGCCTGCTTGCCACTGGGGCCGTAGTTCGACTGCTGCACGCGCCCGAAGGCGTCGTGGACGGTGGCGGACAGGTAGGCGGGGGTGTTGGCCGCGCTGATGTATCCGCCGAAGGTGTCCAGATTGCCCTGCTGGGTGTACCCGTAGTCCACGTCCTCCGTCGGCAGGTTGCCGTCGGCCTGGTAGTGGGTGGTGGACAGCAGGCCGACCGTGGGCGTGTAGTCGGCGGCCACCGTGTAGGTGACCGTGCCGCTGGCCGGCGCCGTGGCCTGACCGGCGGCCGCGAAGCCTTCGGTCGCCGGGATGGTCAGCGTGTTGGCCGTCGGCTGGTACGTGGTGGTGTACCCGGTGACGGCCCTGGTGTAGGCCTTGCCGGACGCTCCGCCGACATATCGGGTCGAGGATGTCGGGTAGCCCTTGGCTAGGGTGTCGTACACCCATCCGGCCTGCTGCTTGGCCGCGTCCGGGGTCGCCTGCCAGGGAGCGGCGTACTCACCGGTGCGCCGGTTGTTCCAGTCGTAGGTGAAGGACAGCACCTGGCCGCGCGGGTCGGTGCTCTGGAGCAGGTTCCCCGCGACGTCGTACTTGTCGAACGTCCCGGTGCCGGTGTTGGGGTCGGACTGGGAGGTCTTCTGGCCGAGGAAGTTGTACCCGTAGGACCAGGTGTTTCCCGCGTTGTCCTTGATCGTGGCGATCTGGCCGCCCGGCGTGTAGGTGTAGTTCGTCGTCGCGTCGGCCGCCGGGACCGCTCCCGCGGTGCCCTTCCTCCACAGCATCGTGCTGTTGTCGCTCGCGACCACGACCACGGTGGCGTCGGCGCGGACCCGGAAGGTGGAGCCCGTCGAGGCCGCGAGGCCCGTCGTCCACTTCACGGTGCCCGACGGCGTGTACACCACGAGGTTGCCGTCGGTGCCGAACTTGGCGTAGGCGCCCGGGTTGCCGCCCGTACCGCTGGACCAGATCGTCTTGCCCGTGGCCAGCGCGGTCAGGACCAGGTTGCCGTCGGCCTGCATGGTCAGGCGCACGGTGTTGGAGGCGAGCGACGTTCCCGAGGGGATGACGTCACCGCCCCGGACCATCACCGTGGCGTCGGTGTTCTTGACCACGCTGCGGACCGTCTGCCCGAGCCCGTTGGTGAAGGCGGCCGTCGACCGCCCGCCGGCGGACGGCGTGCTGTCCGTCTCGTCGGCTCCCGGATAGCTCGTGGAGGTGTGCCACTGCTCGACCGCCTGGTGCCACAGCGTCGACTTGACCGCCCGGCCCTGACCGTCGTAGGTCGTGGTGTTCTCCGACGGGATCTGGTTCTCGTTGGCCGCGAAGAGCGTTCCGGAGGGTCCGGCGGTCGGGTCGTAGTACGGGGCGTACGAGGTGACGGGCCAGCCGTGCGAATCGTAGAAGGTGTCCGACACGATCCGGCCGGTGTCGCTGTCGCCCTGCGGCGTGCTCTGCGACTGGCGGGGCTGGAGCATGCCGTCGTAGATCTCGACGGAGTTGGCGTACGAGCCGTCCTCGCGCAGCGACTTGGTGGTGACCGAGGTCGGCGCGCCGGGCTGGGTGACCGTGTCGCCGGGGGCGGCGACGGCACCCGGGTTGACGGAGTAGGAGAAGAGCCGGTCGGCGCTCTGGCCCGCTCCCTTGTCGCGGTTGGCCAGCCACACCGCGGTGCGGCGGCCGAGCGCGTCGTAGGTGACCTCGGTCTTGCGACCGTTCGGGTCCACGTGCTTGGTCTCCAGGCCGCGCAGCGGGGAGTGCGTGGAGGTGACCGTCCAGCTCTTGCTGTTGGTGGTCTTGATCGTGGTGGGGGTGGTGATGTTGCCCGCCGTGCTCCACGCCGGCGTGAAGTCGGTGTGGGTGTTCTGCCCCGTCGCGTCCAGCGCGTCGGTGATCCGGCCGATGCCGTCGTACTTCATGGCAGCCGTGGTCTGCCAGTTCTCGGTGCTGCCGGTGAAACCGGTGGCGATGCGCGTCGCGGTGGCGGCGGCCGTCGCCGAGACCTGGCCGAAGGTGCCGAGCCCGGTGAGGGTGCCGTCGCCCAGGTAGTAGATCTTCCGGTCGGACAGCAGGGTCGAGGCGCTCGCGGCGGTCCCGCAGGGCCCGTTGACCGTGGTGACCTGGTCCGGGTACGAGATCATCGCCGGGTTGGCGGCCGGGGCGCTCGCGTACTGGGTGGTGCTGCACTTCTCCTGGCCCGGATCGCTCACGTCACCGTGCGCGTCCGTGCTGGAGACCCGGCCCTGGGCGTCGTACGTCGTGTCCGTGCGGGTGTGCCGCCAGGTGCCGTCCGCGAGCTT
Source organism: Streptomyces sp. NPDC060031 (assembly GCF_042736805.1). NCBI lineage: Bacteria > Bacillati > Actinomycetota > Actinomycetes > Kitasatosporales > Streptomycetaceae > Streptomyces > Streptomyces sp. NPDC060031. Next base: position 85,740 of record NZ_JBHWVM010000017.1, on the reverse strand, counting down.
CGCGTAGCCGTGGCTCTGGGCGCTCTGCATCCGCCGGGCGACCAGCGGGGGCAGGGTGGACAGGGCCGGCTTGGTCTCGCCCGGGTGGTCGGTCTGCTCCCAGCCGCTCCACGCGGTCTGCGCAACCGTCGCGGTGTCGGTGGAGGCGAAGGGGCCGCTGACGCTCGTGGACGTGACCGTGCCGCCGGCCGCCGTGTAGACGTCCTTCTGCAGCTCCGTGCCGGCCAGCTGGTCGACGTCCGTGACGCTCTGCACCACCGCGCCGCCGGCCTTGGCGTCCACGGTGACCGAGCGGCGGCTGCCGTCGGCCTTGTAGTCGCCGTCCATGCCCTGGAGGTAGGTGGAGACGGCCTGGGTGACGGGCTCGGGGGCCCGGCCGGTCTGGACCGTCACCGTGCGGAAGCCACGGAACTGACCCCAGGTGCGGTACTGGTCGTCGGTGAAGGGCGAGTCGTCGCGGTGCCAGGCGGCGCCCGCGTAGGCGTACGTCGAGACGCGCGAGGCCGAGCCGGCCGGGGCCGCCTTGCCGTCGGGCTTGTACGTCGAGGCGATCGTCAGGTCGGAGGTGGTGACCTGGCGGACCGTGATCTTGTTGAACCAGTCCTCGAGCGGCTTCGAGGCGCCCGGTACGGTCCAGTACACCGGGTAGCAGGACTCGGTGTTGGAGTCGGCGCCCGCGAAGGTGAGGGTCTTGCCCTCGCACGGGGCCTGGTTGTAGTCCACGGCGATGGATTCGCCGGTCTCCGTCTGGATGCTGGACATGCGCGGGTGGTACAGCGGCGGGGCCGAGGGCATCACGTCATTGACGCGGTTGTCGATCTCGGTGCCCGTGAACGCCACCTTGTTCAGCGTGATGTCGCTGTTGCCGTTGTCGTAGGTGTCCTTGCCGGTGTGCTGCACCGTCTGGAGCCACATCACGGCCTGCAGGAAGCCCGAGTGCTCGGGGTCCACGGAGGTGCCGGTGACCGGGTCGACCGTGCCGCCCGCGTCGGAGAAGACATGGGTGAGCTGGTAGGAGTCGACCGGGACCAGCTTGTCCGTCTTCGCGTCCTTGACGTGGACCTGGGTGGCGATGCTGTCCAGGCGCGTCGTGGACCAGAAGGTCGGGCCGGCGATGACACAGACGTCCTTGGGCACCGTGGTGGAGCCGTCCGGGATGGTGGTGCTGTCCGTGGAGTCGCAGTGCAGGTCCCACGGGGTGTCCGGCCAGTGCGAGGCGTTCGCGTCGTTGAGGTTGCCGGCGGAGCAGTCGGTGAAGGTGCTCGTCGTCTGGCAGCGCTGCTTGGAGGTGAAGACCACCCGGGCGGAGGGGGTGCGCTTGGCGAGTGCGTCCGCGAGCGTGTACCCGTAGCTGATCGAGTCGAGCGCGCCGCCGCGGGTGTACGAGGTGAGCGTGCCGAACTTGCCGGCGCCCGCCTGACCGCCGCCGAGGCTGTAGTAGTTCGTCTCGGGGGTGTAGTCGTACCGCTGGACCAGGCCGTTCGGTGAGACGACGAAGTCCAGGTTCCAGCGCCAGCCCTCGGGCTTGGCGCAGCGGGAGGCCTTGCCCTTGGCGGCGTCGTAGCAGGGGTCACCGGGCTGGGGGTGGAAGACGGGCTCGCCCCAGGCGGAGTCGGTGCTGTCGTCGGTGGGGGCGGCTGACTGGGGGACGGCCGCGGTGCCCACGCCCGCGGGGGCGTGGCCGGAGCCGAAGTAGGCGGCCGAGCCGTCGGTGGTCAGGACGCGGAAGTACGTGCCGTCCTGGAGGCCGTTGGCCGCGCCGGAGAGCTCCTGGACGATGGTGCCGTCGTCGCCGCGCAGCTTCCACTGGCGCAGCAGGCCGGGCACGGCCGCGTCCTTGGTGTCCGGGACCAGTACGCCGGAGTGCGGGCCGAAGGACACCTGGGCGTTGGCGCCGGTCCAGCAGTTGTCGCCCGAGCCCTTGATGACCTTGTCACCGTTGCCGTCGCGGAGGGTTCCGCAACTGCGGTACGTACGCTCGACGAAGCCGGGGTCGTAGCCCCAGCCGTCGCCGATCCAGGTGGACTGGGAGTTGCGGGCGGAGGTCTCGCCGTCCACGGCCTGGGAGTCGTAGGACAGTCCGACCGAGGGGGCGTTGCCGCCGAGGCCGGCCGGCACGCCGATCGGGTACGAGTAGGTGAAGGCGCCGGCGCCGCTGGCCTGCCAGCTGCCGGACGGGTTCAGGGAGGTCGCGGCGTAGTCGCCCTGGGAGCCGCCGCTGCCCGAGGTGACGGCGAGGGTGGTGGGCTCCGCGGCCGTGGCCGCAGCAGCGGCGAAGGTGGCCGTGGAGGCGTAGGTCGCGGTGGAGGCCGGGGGCGCCATGGCGAAGCGGGCCCCGGGGGCCGCATCGGCAGCGGCGCTCTGGGCGCCCGGGGCGGTGGTCTCCAGCGGGACGGTCGCGGTCAGCTGGTCGGCCGTGGCGCGGTTGTCGAAGGGGATCGGGGTCTGGGTGCGGCAGGCGGCGCGCTGCGGGGTCGTCAGGGCGCAGGCCGGCATCCGCACCAGTTGGAGGCGCGAACCGTAGCCGCCGCCGTACGCCTTGGCCAGCGCGGCGTAGTCGACGACGACCTCCACCTGCGCCGGGGCGCCGGGGATGGTGTCCGGTGCGAGGGAGAGCAGCATGCCGTTGGCGCCGGCCTTGAGGGCCTGGTCGTGCGAGGCCACCTCGACGCGGACGGCGGCCGGAGCGGCCGTGGCGGTGGTCTGCGCGCCGGCCGTGGCGGGGTGCGCGGGGGCGACCCACACGGGCAGCGAGCCGGCCTTGACGGGCTTGGCCGCCGCATCGGCCGCGGAAGGCGCGGAGCCTGAGGCGGCGGATCCTGAGGCGGCCGATCCTGAGGCGGCCGATCCTGCAGCGGGCGGGGCCGCCGCGAGCTGGACGGTCGCCTTGCCCGCCTTGGGCCACACCGGCGCGGCGGCCTGGTAGTTGCCCAGCGGCCGGAAGCCCTCCGGGTGGCCGGCCGGCTTTCCGGCGGCCAGCTGGTGTCCGGCCACCCCGGGGGTGGCCGAAACCTTCTGCGGCTTCCACACCTTGCCGTCGAAGCGGTAGTGCCCGGCCTGACCGTCGCGGCCCTCCCAGTCACTCTTTCCCGCACCGAGCATCCCCAGGTCGAGCCCCTGGGTGAAGGCCACCGGCAGGAGCAGTGCGAGGGCGGCTATGACCGCCATGCCCACACTGCGTCTGCCGTGCCATATCCGGTATCGAACGGTCGCGAACCAGCGACGCCGTCCTGCCACGTGCATCCCCCCACACGGGCGGCCGGATGGACGCGGCCGCCGAATTCTGATCACACGAGTCGTGTGATCGTCCGGAGGCTATTGATGTCCTTGAGGCTTAATCAATACGGTGGCTCGTCAGTGAGTTCGAACTCAATCAGCCACTCACATCGACGCATTGCGCACCTTTTATGCAGGGCGAACATCCCACCAATCCGACAATCTGCCGGCCTCCCGGCCCCCACGCCGCCCCGAAACGGCGGCCAAACATGGGGGAACCGAGGATTCCACCTGGCACTCTCTTGCAAGGAATTTGACTGATGATTGACCGAAGAGTCCGCGGTGCGAGCAGACGGAGACGTCTGACGCTGTCTCAAAAACTCCTTGCGGGACTTTCCGTCCTCGCCATGTGTTCACCCGCGGCCCCCGCGCTCGCGGCGGGAGTGACCGCTCCTGCGGCGCCCGCCGGCAGCATGCTCGCGGCCAAGCAGAAGGCGTCCGCCCAGCACAAGACGGTCCCGGTGGACTCGCTCACCACCCAGACCTCCGAGACCGTGGCCAACCCGGACGGATCGTTCACCTCCACCACCCACCTCAAGCCCGTCCGCGTCCGCAAGGGGGGCTCCTGGACCCCGGTCGACGCGACGCTCCGCAAGAACACCGACGGCAGCTGGTCCCCCGCCGCCAGCCCGCACGGGGTGGCCCTCTCGGGCGGAGGCGCGGGTCCCGTGGTCCGGCTCGCCCACGAGGACGGCAACAAGCTCGCGCTGACCATGCCCTTCCCGCTCCCCGCCCCCGAGGTCTCCGGCGACACCGCGCTCTACCGCTCGGTGCTGCCCGGCGTCGACCTGTCGGTGTCCGTGACCGAACAGGGCGGCTTCAGCGACGTCCTGGTCGTCCACGACGCGGCCGCCGCCGCCGACCCCCGCCTGCGCGAACTGCGGCTCGCGACGAGCGCCGAGGGCCTCAAGCTGAACGCGACCGGCTCGGGCGGCATGACCGCCACGGCCGCGGACGGCAGCCTCGCCTACATCTCGCCGCGCCCGGTCATGTGGGACTCCTCCACCCCGGCCAAGGACTCCGCGTCGGCGCCCGCGGCAAAATCCTTCTCGAAGGCCGCCGGGGCGACGTCCGCGGACCGGCTGGCACCCCCGCAGGAGCACCCCGGGCCGCCTCCGGCCTCCTCCGTCGACGGCCCCGGCTCGGCCGCGCTCGTCGACGAGGTGCCGATGAGCACCACCTCGGACTCGCTCACCCTGCGCCCCGGCGCCTCGGCCCTCAGCGGCCCCGACGTCGTCTACCCGGTGTACATAGACCCGTACACCAACCCCGTGTCGAGCAAGTCGGGCCACTACGACGAGGTGTACTCCAGCGGCTCGTGCTCGGGCAGCCCGCAGTACGACAAGCCGCAGTCCAGCGGCGAGGGCGTGGGCTACCAGCGCTGGGGCGGCGCCTGCGGCACCGGCCTGGAGCGCTCGTACTACGCGATCAACACCAGCGGGCTCTCGCCGCGGATGGTGGTGTCCAAGGCCCTGATCACGATTCCCACCACGTACGCGGCGAGCTGGAACTGCTCGAAGAACCAGCCGGTCACCCTGCGCACCACGGGGATGATCTACTCCACCACCTCCTGGAACAACCAGCCCTCCGTCGACGGCGGATACGCGGCGGCGGGCACATCGGTGCCCAGCGGCGCCAACTCCAGCAGCAGTTGCAGCAACAGCACCGCCACCTTCACGGTGACGGCCCAGGCCCAGAAGATCGCCCTGAACGGCACCGACACCTGGACCGTCGGCCTGTTCGGCGACGAGTCGGTCTCCAGCGGCAACGACAACTACCTGCGGTTTTCGACCGTGATGACGCTGGTGACCACCTTCGACATCGCGCCCGAAGTGCCGGCCGACCTGCACACCACCCCCTCCGCCGTCGGAGCCTCCGGCCCGTGCACCATCACCGGACTCGGCTGGGTCGGCGCCACCTCCTACTCGGACGCGGGCAGCAGCCTCCAGCTGCACTCGACCGTCAGGACCAACGTCTCCGGCGAACTGGCCAGCGCGGTCTATGAGTTCTGGGACCGCACCACCCTCACCAACGGCAACCCCACCACCATCGCGACCCCGTCCAGCCCGTACCTGGCCTCCGGATCGGACGCGGCAGTCCCCGTCGGAATCGCGCTCAAGGACGGCCACGAGTACGGCTGGGACGCCTACGCGAAGGACAACGCCTCCGCCCAGCTGACCTCACCGGTCTCCGAACACTGCTGGTTCCGTACGGACTTCAGCCCGCCCGAGACCCCCGACATCACCACCAACCCCTCCTTCCCACCCGTCGGCGGCGGCTCGGGCAACCCGGTCGTCTACGCGGGACCGGGTCGCACCACCTCCTTCGACGTGGCCGCGAGCGACTCCGCACCGGCCGCCACCTGCACCCCCGGCCCCTGCCTGAGCAGCGGCGTCGACCACTTCGTCTGGCGCCTCGACAGCCGGCCCACGGCCCAGGCGGGCACCTCGGTCCCGGTCGCCGCCACCGACGGCGCGGGCCGGGCCACGGCGAAGCTGACCGTCCCCGTGACGGCGTGGGGCGTCCACACCCTGTACGTCGCCGCGGCCGACAAGGCCGGCAACCTCTCGCAGGCGCCGGTGAGTTACACGTACGCCGTGCCGTGGAACCCGGACACGAAGATCACCCCGGGTGACATCAGCGGCGACGGCATACCCGACCTGCTCGCCACCACCCGGACCGGCGATCTGAACCTGATCCCCGGCAACACCGACGCGGCCCAGCCCGTACAGCCCGTACAGACCGCCCCGCACACCGACCCCGCACCGCCGGTCACCGGACCGGTCACGGTCGCGAGCGCCGCGCACTCCCCCGACGGCACGGGCTGGGACAACTACCTCATCGCGCACCGCGGCAACCTGCACGGCGCCGACGTCGACGACCTCCTCGCGTACAACAAGCAGAGCCACCAGCTCTACATCGTGAAGAACGACCTCGACCCGGCCGCCGACGACGCCTTCCCGCGCGTGCCCTACTCGACGTACGCGGGCTTCACCGGCCGCCGCTTCGACGTCGTCCCGAAGGACCCCTGCGAGTCGGCGGCCCGCGTGGCCGACGACACCCGCTGCCGCACCGCCGGGTACGACGCCTCCGGCTGGTCGGTCGACCAGCTGGTGACCCCCGGCAACCTCTACGGCAACACCACCAACTACCCGGCGGTCGTCACCGTCGAGAACAAGAAGCTGTGGATCTACCAGACCGACGGCGGCGGCCACTTCAAGCACCCGCTGCTGCTCGGTGACGGCGACTGGTCCGGCCTCACCCTGATGGGCCCGGGCACGGTCGGCGGCACCCTCACGACGGACGGCTCGGGGAAGGGCACCGTCACCGGCGGCGCCCCGGCCCTGTGGGCCCGTGACGACGTCAGCGGCACGGTCTACAGCTTCCCCGTCACGGTCGACGCGGGCACGCTCGTGCCGGCCCTGCTGCACGCCCCCGTGCGTACGGCCCTGCCGTCGGCGGTGCCCGTCAGCGGCGGCGGCAAGCAGTGCCTCGACGTGGACCACCAGCGCACCGCGAACGGCACCAAGGTCCAGGTGTACGGCTGCAACGGCACGCCCGCGCAGGCCTGGACGCTGATGTCGGACGGAAGTGTCCGCGCCCTCGGCCGCTGCCTCGACGTGAACGGCAACGGCGTCAGCGACGGCACCATCGTCCAGCTGTGGTCCTGCAACGGCACGGGCGCGCAGAAGTGGACGCTCGGCGCCTCCGGCAGCCTCGTGAACCCGTCCTCCGGCAAGTGCCTGGACGACCCCAACGCCAGCACCACTCCGGGCACCCAGGTGGTGATCTTCACCTGCAACGGCACGGTGGCCCAGAACTGGACCACCGGCGCCACGGCCGGCTGGCAGACCTCCCCGGCCGCACCGCTCGCACCGGTCCTGCCGAAGGTCGACTACCCGGCCGTCATGTCCCCGGGCGACCTGAACAGCGCGGCGGGCGGACCCGACGCCAACCCCGAGCTGTACGCCGTGGACGCCGGCGGCCAGCTGCTCGAGTTCCCCGGCACCGCACCGCAGGCCGGTCTCGCCGGCCTCGACGCGGCCGCGTCCCTGGGCGCGGTCGGCAGCTCGGCCACGCATGCCTGGCGGCTGGACGAGGGCGCGGGCACCTCGGTGGCCGACGGGCCGGGCGCCCTCGACGGGACCCTGGGCGGCGCGTACACCTGGACGACGGACGCCACCCGTGGACGGGTGCTGAACCTGGCCGGCACGACCGGGTACGCGGCCGCCGCCGGCCCCGCGGTCGACACGTCCGGAAGCTACTCCGTCTCGGCCTGGGTGAAGCTGGGCTCCTTGACCGGCAACTCCACGTTCGTCTCGCAGACCGACGCCGCGGGCAAGTACAACGGCATGCAGTTGTACTACTCGTCGGGCAAGAAGGTGTGGGCCTTCGGGTTCCACCACGACCCGGCGGTCAGCACCACCACCTTCTCGGCGGTGTACGGCGAATCGGCACAGGTGGGCCGCTGGACCCACCTGGTCGGCGTGTACGAGGCGGACACCGCGCAGCTCAGCCTGTACGTCGACGGGAAGCTCTCGGCGACCGGCCCGTTCACGAGCCCGAGCTGGAACGCGGCGGGCCCCGTGCAGATCGGCCGCCGCATCGCCTCCGGCGCGTACGGCGAGTACGCCAACGGCGCGGTGAGCGACGTCCGCATCTACCCGACGGCCCTGCCGGCCGCGAACGCGGCGGCAACCGGCGACCTGCCGGGCATCACCCAGCTCGACTGACCCACGGGCCGGGCCGCCGCCGCGAGGGCGGCGGGCCGGCCCGGCCTCCGGGCGGCGGGGTGGTCCAGGAGACGCCTTGGGCCGATACTTCACGGGCAGATCGACCTGACCTGACCACGGAGGGGAACCGATGAGGCTGACCAGGAACTTCCGCGCCGCCTTACGCGGGCCGCGCCGCGGCATGACCGCGGCGGTCGTACTGGCCGCGGCCGCGGGCGTGTTCGCGCCGACGTCCGCGCACGCGGCGCCGGTGTGTGATGCCGCCGCGACGGCTCCGCCGGTTCAAGTGGCGCACATACCCGACTGGGTCGAGTCGATCGCCGTCGACGAGCGGGGCCGGATGTTCGCCACCGCGTACTTCACGGGCCGGGTCTACCGCATGGACGGACCGGGCAGCGCCCCCGTCCCGCTCACCGGGAACATCGGCGCCAATGGCGGGATCGTCGTCCGCGACGACGGCCGGCTCCTCGTCGGCACGGGCAACGACCTCGCGCACTCCCTCACCGGTGACGCCCTCCCGGTGTCGAAGCTCCTGCAAGTGGACCCGGAGACGGGCAGCGTCTCCACGTACGCCTCGGGCCTCGGCGGCATCGACGGCGTCGCCCTCGCGCCCGACGGCACCGTCTACACCACGACCCTGGGCGGCCGGAACATCGGCCGCGTCACACCGGACGGACAGGTCGACCCCGCCTGGGCCCGGGTGCCTCAGCCCAACGGGATCGCCGTCTCCCCGGACGGAACGCAGGTCTACGTCATCCAGACCACCATCGCCCCCGGGCTGTACCGCATTCCCGTCGCCGACCCCGCGCACCCGCAGCGCTGGATCTCCGCCGACGCCTCCAACGCCCTCGCCCTCCCCGACGGTCTGACCCTCGACGGCCGGGGCCGCCCGCTGATCGCCACCCACGCGGCGGGCCAGATCTGGCGGGCCGAGGGCGCGACCTTGTGCACCGTGGAATCGGGGCTGTACCTCTCCACGCAGATCACGTACGGCCACGGAGAGCGCGGCTTCTCGGCCGGAAAGCTCTACCGGGCGGGCGTCGACGGAAGGATCTACGAGGTCCCCGGCAGCGCCGGACCAAGGACCTGACGAGGGCTTCGTCCCATCGGACAGGCCGGAAGCGGGACGGGATCACCCGAGTGCCCGGCACGGGGTGCGGGCCACCGGGCCCCGTCCTCTCGCATAGTCCAGACAGGGCCGTGACGGGCGGACCGTGTCGAGGGGAGTGTCCGTGAGGGATGTGGGACGGCGTGCCGTGCTGACGGCGGTGGCGGCCGCGGGGTTCTTCCCCGGCTCCCGGGCCCTGGCGGCGTCGGTGGCGGGGCCACGGCCGCCGGCGGCGTGGTTCGGTGACGAGATCCGGCGGATCCCCACCACCCGGAAGGTCGTGGCGCTGACCTTCAACGCCGCCTGGGACGAGGCCGGGATCGACAGCGTGCTGACCGAGCTCCGCACGCGCGGGCTCGCCGCCACGTTCTTCCCCACCGGCCTGTTCGCCGACGCCCACCCCGCGGCCGTCCGCGCGATGGCCGCCGCCCACGGTCTGGGCAACCACTCGCACACCCACCCCTACTTCGCGGACCTCACCACCGAGGAACGGACCGACGAAGTACGGCGTGCCGACGCCTCCATCCGCCGGGCGTCGGGGTCCGAGCCCCTGCCGCTGTTCCGGTTCCCCTACAGCGCCACCACCTCGGACTCGATCGCCGACGTCAACGACCTCGGCTACGCGGCGATCGAGTTCACCCAGGACACCAACGGCTACCTCGGCCCGGACGGCGGCATGAGCGTCGACCGTGCCGTGCGGCGCGCCGTCGACGCCCTCACCCCGGGCGCGATCCTGCAGATGCACGTCGGCAGCAACGGCGACGGTGTCGTCCTCGACGCCCTGGCCCTGCCCCGGATCATCGATGCGGCCCTCCAGCGGGGCTACGAGATCGTCGGCCTCCGCCACCTCCTCACCCCGCAGTAGCCCGTCCCTCCCTGTCCGGATGTGACAGTCAGCCGTCATTGCGGCCATGGGTGGGGGCGATCAGGATGGGGTCATGCCCCTTGCGCACCGTGTCGTCATCGCGGTCTTCCCCGATGTCGACCTCCTCGACGTCGCCGGCCCGGCCGAGGTCTTCGCCCTGGCCAACCGGGAGACCGCCGGCCGCGCCGGCTACCAGGTCCGCCTCGCCGGGCCGGCCTGCGGCGAGGTGCGGACCTCGGCGGGTGTGCGGCTGCTGGCCGACCTCTCCTTCGACGAGGTCGGCCGGCAGGTGGACACCCTGCTGGTGCCCGGTGCGGTCGACATGGCCGACGACGGCCCCGTGGCCCGTATCGACGCCGATGTCGTGGCATGGGTGAAGGAGACCGCTCCGTACGCCCGGCGGGTGGCGTCGGTGTGCGTGGGGGCTCACGTGCTGGCGGCGGCGGGCCTACTGGACGGGAAGACGGCGACCACACACTGGTCGACCGCCGCCCAGCTCGCCGCCGACCACCCGGGTGTCACGGTCGATCCGGACCCGATCTTCGTCCGCGCCGACCGCGGCCGGCTGTGGACGGGCGCCGGGATCAGCGCCTGCCTGGACCTCGCGCTGGCCCTGGTGGCCGAGGACCTGGGCGAGGACGTCGCGCTGGCGGTGGCCCGGCAGCTGGTGATGTACCTCAAGCGGCAGGGCGGGCAGAGCCAGTTCTCCGTACCGCTCAGCCGGCCCGCCCCCGCCCGTCGTGACATCGACGAGCTGCGGCTGTGGATGGCCGACCACCTGGACGAGGACCTGTCCGCCGAGGTGCTGGCGACCCGGATGTGCCTGAGCGAGCGGCACTTCGCCCGCGTCTTCAAACAGGAGACCGGCGCCAGTCCCGCCGCCTACGTCGAAGCCGCCCGGGTGGAGGTGGCCCGGCGCGTGCTGGAGACCACCGACGATCCGCTCGACCACGTGGCGACCGCTGCCGGGCTCGGCTCGGCGGAGACCCTGCACCGGGCGTTCAGGCGGCAGCTCGCCACCACCCCCGCCGCCTACCGCCGCCGCTTGCGCACCCAGGCCGACTGACCGCCTCCACCCACCGGTACCGCCCCCCTACGCGATGCGCAGGCACGGCGCATGGCTTCGCCCTGCCTCATTTCCCTCCGAAAGGCACCCCCATGAGCACGCACCAGCACTCCACGACCCTTCCCTCCACGACCTTGCGCGACCTCAGCGGCCTGGACGACCGGCCGCCGAAGCTGAGCGATTGCGTCCTGATCATGATCGACTTCCAGAACACCTACCGCACCGGCGTCATGGCCCTGGAAGGTGCCGAGGAAGCCCTCGCGGCCGGCGCCCGCCTGCTGGAGCGCGCCCGCGCGGCGGGCACCCCGGTGATCCACGTCATCAACGACGGCGGCGAGAACACCCCGTACGACATACGCGCCCACATCGGCGCCATCAGCGACGAAGTCGCCCCGGTGGGCGGCGAGGCGGTCGTGGTCAAGCAGTTCCCCGACTCCTTCCACCTCACCGAACTGGAGAGGACCCTGGCCGGCCTCGGCGCCGCCCCGGGCAGCGGCAAGGACCTGGTGCTGGCCGGCTTCATGACGCACATGTGCGTCAACTGCACCGCCCAGGGCGCCTTCAACCTCGGCTACCGCCCCACCGTCGTCGCCGAGGCCACCGCAACGCGGGCCCTCACCACCCCGGACGGCGCCGTCCTGCCGGCCACCACCCTCCAGGCAGCCGCCCTGACCGCCGTCACCGACCTGTTCGGCGTCGTCGTGCCCACCGTCGACGCCCTCCCCGCCTGACCTCGGCCCCGGGCCCGGCCGAGGCCGGCAGGGCCCGTGCGACCTCGCGGTTTGCGGCGGGTTACCGTGTCCCTTCATTCGAGGGGGGAACAGCGATGTCGCACAACACGGGGTGGGGTCAACACCCGGGACAGCCCATGCCGCAGTGGGGAGGCGCCGGCTGGATGCCGCCGCCCGCGCCGCAGCCGGGCGTCATACCCCTGAAGCCGCTGGACGTGGGCGGAATAATCGGCGGCGCCTTCGCGACCTTCCGTCGGTACTGGAAGCCCCTGGTCGGCGTGATACTCGCCGTGCAGGGCTTCGGGATCCTGCTCGTGGCCGCCGCGATCGGCATCGCCGTCGCGGCGGTCCACAGCCGGTTCTCCGCGGTCTTCGACCTCCCCCCGGGGCAGCGCGCGGACGGCGCGGACGTGATGGCTCTGGTCCTGGCCTTCGTGCCGGCCGGTGTGCTCCTGATGGTCACGATGATGCTGGGCGCGGGGATGATCAGCGCCCTGTGTCCCGCGGTGGTGCAGGAGGCCGTGCTCGGGCGGCCCACGACCTTCGGCGCGATGTGGCGCCGCTGCTGGTCGCGGCTGCCGTCGGTGCTCGGCACCGTGTTGCTCGCCGGGCTGATCGCGGGCGGGCCGATGCTCGTCGTGTACGCGATCTGCATCCCGCTGATCGTCGTCACCTCGGACGGTTCCGGGCCGCCGGCCGCCCTGTTCGCACTGTTCCTGGGCATCCTGGTCTGTATGCCCGTCTCGGTGTGGCTCGCGACGCGCTTCAGCCTCGGGCCCGCCGCCGCGGTGTGCGAGGGGCTCGGCCCCGTCGCGGCTCTGCGGCGCTCCTCCCGGCTGGTCAGCGACGGCTGGTGGCGGGTCTTCGGCATCACGATGCTGGCGTACCTGGTGGCGATGGCCGTGGGCTACGCCATCCAGTTGCCGTTCGGCTTCGTCGGCATGGCCGCGCTCTTCCCGACCTTGATGGAAGGGAGCAACGGCGACGTCGATCCCAGCGCGCTGATCTTCGGGATCGTCGTGTACGCGATCTCCATGCTGGTCGGCGGCGCGATCAGCATGCTGTTCCAGTTCGGCTATCCCCAGCTGGTCATCGCCCTGCTCTACGTCGACCAGCGGATGCGCAAGGAGAACCTCGCGGCAACCCTGATCGCCACGGCCGCGCCCACCACCCCGGCGGCCGACGGAATGTGACGCCGCGTCACCGGAGGCTCACGAGGCGGCCCTGAGGCGGTCGCGCTGGATCTGGCAGGCGAGGGCGCGGCGCACGGAGGGCGATGCGGTGGCGGCGGCCGCAGCCGTGGCGGCGCCCTTCGGCGGGACGTCGAGACCGCGGCCGATGTCGTCGTACGCCTCCCGGAAGCCGGCGGGCAACTCCGCCCGGTGCAGCCTCAGGTCCTCTTCCACGAGGCGTCGCAGCTCGTCGACGTGCTGGGACGTGAAGCGCCTTCGCCCGCGGGCGATGGCGTTGACATGGCGGGTACAGCGGGCGGCGTCGCAGCTCTCGGAGATCTCCTCGGCCAGGCCCCACAGGCGCCCTTCGAGCCAGGGCCTGTCGTACTGGGCGAGGGAGAGCTCCATCGGGGGCAGCGGATCGTCGCCCTTGTACTTCGTCACCTGCTTCGACACGGCGGGCTGACTCATCTCGGTGAGCCGGGCGATCCGGTCCTGGGTCCAGCCCAAATCGACCAGCACCTTGATCATTTCGGTGCGGAGCCTGCGCATCTCCTCGCCCGCGCGGATGACCTCGTTCATACGGGCGAGCATCCGCTCGGCCTGCTCCTCGGTGAGTATCGCTTCGCCTTCCACAACTCGGTTATACACCCCGGCCACCCTGCGCCATAACCAGGTTGTACAACCGAGTTATGACTGGCAGGATCCGCGGCATGCACACCTTCACCGCACCCGACGGCACCGAGCTGGCCTACCGCACCCACGGAGACGGAGCCCCGCTCGTCTGCATCCCGGGGGGCCCGTCGGACTCCGTCTACCTCGGCGACCTCGGCGGACTGTCCGCGCACCGGCGGCTGATCCTTCTGGACCTGCGCGGCACCGGCCGCTCCGCGATGCCCGAAGACGCCTCCTCCTACCGCTGCGACCGCCTCGTCGAGGACGTCGAGGCCCTGCGCGAACACCTCGGACTCCCACGGATGGACCTGCTCGCGCACTCCGGCGGTGCCAACCTCGCGGCGCGGTACGCGGCGCAATACCCGCGGAACGTCGGCAAGCTGGCCCTGATCACCCCCGGCGCCCGAGCCGTGGGCATCGCGATCAGCGGGGAGACCCGGCGCGAGCTCGCGCTCCGCCGGAAGGACGAGCCGTGGTTCCCGGCGGCGTTCGCCGCCCTGGAGGCGATCAACGAGGGCACCGGCAGCGACTGGGACGCCGTCGCCCCCTTCTTCTGCGGCCGGTGGGATGCCGCGGCGCGGGAGCACCACGCGGCGAGCCGGCCGGACAACACGCAGGCCGTCGCCCTCTTCGCCGCCGAGGGGGCCTTCGACCCGCAGGCCACCCGGGCGGCGCTCGCCGCCCACGAGGCACCCGTGCTGCTGCTCGCCGGCGAGTTCGACCTGAACAGCCCCCCGAAGACGGTGACCGGGTTCGCGGAGCTGTTCCCCGACGCCACGCTCGTGGTGCAGCCGGGGGCGGGCCACTATCCGTGGCTCGACGACGCGGACCGGTTCGTGGCGAGCGCCGCGGCGTTCCTCGCGCGGTGACCGCCGCGGACCGCAAGCGGCGCAAGGAGCCGTCGACGAACGCGTGGAGGCTTCGGCTGATCGGGCGGCCAGGGGAACTCGCGTAGCCGTGGGGGCCCGGGATCACCCGGTTGGCCGTCAGCCCGTTGGCCGACAGCGGGCTGACGCGCCGTCATCCGGCCCCTACGCTGCGGTGCGCATGCCCGGCATCCAGAGCGCGCGCACCGCTGTCGCGAGCCCACGAGCCGCCCGACAGCGCTCGGATCCGTCGGCGAGGTCTCGGTCAGATGGCGGGCCGCCCGCCCCGACCTCCGGCCGAAAGGTCTGCCCCGTGACCCATTCCACCTTGTCCGGGCCTGCGTCCCGGACACCCCGACACCGCCGCTCCGGCTGGGCGTACCGGCTGACCGCCGCCTTGCTCGTCAGCCTGATCGGCCTGCCCGCCGCCTCCGCCGCCACCCCCCTCCCGGTCCCTGCCGCGGTCGGCGACATCTCCGAACACCCCCTCCCCACTGCCGGCAGCTCCCCCAGCGACATCACCACCGGGTCCGACGGCAATCTGTGGTTCACCGAGACCGGCATCGGGAAGATCGCTCGGCTCACCCCGGCCGGGAAGATCACCGAGTACGCCCTGCCGGGCCAGGACCACACCGCGCTCGGCATCACCGCGGGACCCGACGGCAACCTGTGGTTCACCGAGATCCTCGGCAACCGCATCGGGAAGATCACCACGGCCGGCGTCATCACCGAATACGAACTGCCGTCCGACGGCGCCCCGTTCGCCATCACCGCCGGGCCCGACGGCAACCTCTGGTACACCAAGGACCCCGGCAACCGCATCGGGAAGATCACCACAGACGGCGTCACCACCGAATACGACCTGCCCAACGCGGACAGCTCTCCCGAGAGCATCACCACCGGGCCGGACGGCAACCTGTGGTTCACCGAGATCCTCGGCAACCGCGTCGGGCGGATCACTCCTGCCGGAGCCGTCACCGAGTACCCCCTGCCCCACGCCGACAGCGGGCCGGACGTCATCACCGCGGGCCCGGACGGCAAGCTGTGGTTCACCGAACTCTTCAGCAACCGGATCGGGAACATCACCACCGCCGGGGCGATCGCCGAGTTCTCCGTCCCCGACACCGGTCCGGACGGGATCGCCGCAGGGCCCGACGGCAATCTGTGGTTCACCGAGCAGTTCACCGACCGGATCGGTCGGATCACCACCACCGGGGACGTCACGCACTACCCGCTGCCCCACTCGGCCAGCGCCCCGATCCGCATCACCGCGGGCCCGGACGGCGGCATGTGGTTCACCGAGGTCTTCGGCGACCGGATCGGGCGGGTCGAGGTCGGCGCCGGTGCACCCAGGGCGGACCTCGTGGTCCGGCTGAGCGCACCGGCCGCCGTACCCGGCGGCGCCGAGTACGGCTACACCGTCACGGTGACCAACAAGGGGCCCTTCAGCGCCGCCGACACGGCCGTCACCCTGACCCGGCCCCACGGGCTGCCGGTCACGGGCACGTCCCCCGGCTCGGACCGGCAGACGCCCACGCAGGTGACCTGGCGCGTCAAGGCCCTGGGCGCCGGACAGCAGCGGGTCTTCCACGTCACGGTACGGGCCGCCCAGCGACCCACCATCACCGCGAAGGCTTCCGTCACTTCCCGTACCGCTGATCCGAACAGGGCGAACGACACCGCCAAGGCCACGACCCGGGTCACCGGGCACTGACACGACCCGGCCAGGCCCTCGGCGGCACGGTCACCCCAGCAGGATCGGGTTGGTCAGCGCTGCCGGGGGGCCTGGCAGGGGTGGGGCCTGGGAGGGACGCCGGGCCTCCGCGCGGACGTAGGAGGTACGGGAGGCGGTGGTGCGCCACTCCAGCGACGTGGCCGCCGGAGCCGTGAAGGCCACGCCCTGGTCCGTGACCAGCCGCAGGTCGCATCCGTCGGCTCCGGTCACGGTCAGCCGGATCAGGACCTCCGTACCGGGCTCGGCCCGGAGCCGGTCGCCGATACCGGCGTGTGCCCCGCGGCCGGTCACCGCGTCGAAGGTCACCGAGACCGCCGAGGACTCGGCGGCGTAACTGTGGCCTGCCCGCAGGCCGGCCAGTACCGCCTCACGGGACAGGTCGTCGGCCAGGACCACCGTCTGCGGGGTGCCCACCCGGTCCGGGTCCCGGTGGTAGTCGCTGCTCGCGACCGCCGGGAGCCACCGCTCCCCGCCGCCGCGCAGGGCCGCGTCCCACGAGGCGAGGGCGACCTCGTCGTCCGGGGTCCAGGGGCCGTTCCACACCTCCACCGCGTCGGCTTCCCCGAAGCCGAACTTCCAGGCGCAGCCGATGCAGGTGGCGTGCGGGTGGGCGGGGACGACCAGCCCTCCGGCCCGCCGGATCTGGTGGGCGAACCGGTCGAAGCGCTGGTCGCGGGCGCGGTAGCGCCAGTCCACGAAGGTGCCCGGTGTGGTGCCGATCGCGAGGACGTGGCCGGTGCGGGTGGTGACCTCCTCCCCCGTCAGGATCAGCAGATCCGGATGGGTCTCGGCGACGGGGCCCCAGGCCGCGTGCGCCGAGTGGGTGTTGTGCTCGGAGGAGTTGATGAAGTCCAGACCCGCCCCGCGGGCGAGCGCGGCGAGCTCGGCGGGGGTGCGCCGGCCGTCGGAGTGCACGGAGTGCAGATGGCAGTCGCCCCGGTACCAGGCGCGGCCGCGGCCCCGGACGCGCTGCGGCGGATGGGCGGGGACTGCGGGCGCCTGCGGCCGGCCGGGGGTGAAGGCGGCGGTGATCTCGTAGGCGAGGCCCTGGGGTGCCACCGTGTACGGGCCCAGCGCCAGGTACCAGCGGCCGGGTTCGATGGCGCCGGGCAGGTAGCCGGGGGTGGCGTCGTCCGCGCGGAGGAAGAACTCGCCGCGGGCGCCGCCCGACCAGCCGCGGAAGCCACGGCCGCCCAGGGCGGTGCCGCGCTGGTCGAAGATGCCGATGTCGAGTGCGTTGCCGGGGGTGCCGGCCGGTACCGGCGGTTTGTCGTAGGTGTACGCGATCCGTAACTCGCGTGTCCCCGGCGGGACTTCCAGGGGTATGTACACGAAGTCCGGGGCCCCGGGTGCGATCGTGCCGCGCAGGGTGCGGGTGGCGGTCTCGGGGCGGGAGCCCGGGGCGGGGCCGGGGCCCGGACCGGGGTCGGCGGGGGTGAGGGGGGCGGCGGCCGCGGCCGCTCCGGTTGCCAGCAGTTCTCGTCTACTGAGGTCCATACGGCGACGGTGACAGCCTCCGGTGAATGCGGCGTGAAGCCCGCGGAGGGGGGCCGTGCCCGCGGAGGGGGCCGTGCCCGCGGAACACGCCCGGCAGGACGGCCCCGCACCGCGGGATCAGGCGGTGCGGGTGAACACCATGACGAAGTCGGCCAGGTGGCGCACCCGGGGTACGGCCGGGTCCGGCAGGGCCAGGAGCCGGGCGCGGGCCTCGTCCACGACGCGGACTTCGTCGCCCCGGACCGGCCAGGCGCCGGTGAACAGACCGCCGGACAGGGAGCGCGCCATGTCCTGCGGCGACACCTCGAAGGTCTTGGGCCGTTCACCCGCCGTGCCCTCGTACACCAGGCCCCGCGCCTCGGCGGCCGGGGCCAGCGCCTGCGGGCCGTCCTGCCGGGTGCCTTCCGGGTCCAGCCGGTCCTCCAGCTCGTTCACGATGCGCCCGATGTCGTCCGTCGGACGCATGCCCCCGGCCGGGATCACCAGGTAGAGGCCGCCCGGACGCAGCACCCTGGCCACCTCGCCGAACACGGCCCTGCGGTCGACCCCGGTGTGCAGCAGCCAGGTGGACACCGCCTGGGTCACCGACGCCGTGCGGATCGGCAGCCGCCCGGCGTCGGCCACCGCGACACGCTGTCCCAGCCGGGTGCGGGCCAGGGCGAGCATGCCGGGCGAGAGGTCCACGCCGCACACCCGGTGGCCCCGGGCCGTCAGCTCCGCGGCCACGACGCCGGTGCCGACGCCGACATCGAGTACGGGGTGCGCCGGGTCCAGGAGCGGTGCCAGCTGGTCGGCGAAGCCGGCGGCGCGGGCCGTGCCGCCGCGCGACCGGTCGTAGCCGGGGGCTATCGCGTCGAACTCCGCGGTGCCGGAGGCCGCTGTCATGGAACTTCCTCTCCGTTGAGTCCGTTGCGTCCGTTGCGTCCGTCCGCCTTCACGCCCCGCTCCTACGCCCGGGGTGTGAAGGTCACCGGCAGCGTGGCCATGCCGCGCAGGATGCCTTCACGGCGGGTGAGGGTCTCGTCGGCGTCCGCCAGCTCCAGGTCGGGGAAGCGGCGCAGCAGCGAGCCGATGGCGATCCTGGCCTCCGCCCGGGCCAGCGGGGCGCCCAGGCAGAAGTGCACTCCGTGGCCGAAGGCGAGTTGCTGGGGCATTTCGCGGCGGGCGACGTCGAGGATGTCGGGCCGGTCGTAGCGGGCCGGGTCGCGGTTGGCGGCGGCGAGTCCGATGATGATCATCTCGCCTGCCGGGATGGTGACGCCGCCTATCTCGAAGTCCTCGACGGTGAAGCGCGCGACGCCGCGGCTGACCGGGCCCTCGTAGCGCAGCAGTTCCTCGATGGCGCCGGGGAGCAGCGCGGGGTCCTCGCGGAGCGCGGCGAACTGGTCGGGGTGGCGAAGGAGGGCGTGGACGCCGTTGGCGATGAGGCTGGCGGTGGTCTCGTGCCCGGCGAGGGTGACCAGGATGGCCATGGCCATCAGCTCGCGGTCGCTGATGCGCTCTTCGGCCTGGGCCGCGCACAGGGCGCTGAGCAGGTCATCACGCGGATCCGCCTTGCGCTGGGCGAGCAACGGCTCGTAGAACTCGGTGAGTTCGGCCCGGGCGCGCGCTCCCTTGGCGAGTCGCTCGGGGGTGTTGGGCGGCATGATGAGCCCGACCGCCAGCCTGGCGAAATCTGGCTGCCCCTCGGCTGGAATACCTATGAGTTCGCTGAGCACGGCCATGGGGAGCGGCAGCGCGAACTCGGAGACCAGGTCGGCGGATCCCCGGGGGGCGATCGCGTCGAGGAAGGCATCGGTGTGTTCCTGGATGCGGGGCGCCATCTCCTGCACGCGTCGTGCGGTGAAGGCCTTGGACACGAGGTTGCGCAAGCGGGTGTGGTCCTCGCCGTTGGCCACGAGCATGCTGGCCATCAGGACGTTGGTGCGCTCCTGGTGGGCCATCTCCTCCTCGAGGCCGTTCACCTTGACGGGGCTGCTGCTGAGCCGCGGGTCGGTGAGCGCCGAAACCGCCTCGTCATATCCGGTGACCATCCAGACTTCAAGGGTGGGATTCAGCCGTGCGCGCTGAACGGCCCCGTGTTCCCGGATTCGCTCGAAGAGCGGGTAGGGATTGGGCTGTTGAGCGACGTTTACCGGCACATCATGGACGATTGTCTGACCTTGTTCTGGCATCCGTAACTCCCCCGGAGTCATGGGAAACATCTGTGGCAGGTAGTCATACCAGCCAGCCAAGTTGCGTGGTAGCGTCACCGACGATCAGTTCGAAGATGTGCCTGCGCAGACGGGTCGCCCACCGGCGATTCCTGCGTATCGCACTGCTCTACCGGAAGCATTTGCGGCCTCAACCAGGCCATTTGTGCGGGGGGAGACGTTCTCGTGGATCAATCGGCGACCATGGACCCACTCTTGGATCTGGCCCGTCCGTCGAACTTGCGGAGCCCGTATTCCGCATATTCCGGGCTGCGTGATATCACCCCTGTCTTCTGGCACGAACTGCTCGGTTCCTGGGTCTTGACACGGCATTCCGATTGCCTTTCGGTACTCACCGACAGTGCACGTTTCGCCTCCGATTGGCGGCGGGCGGGTGAGGACATACCGGCCCCGCTGCTGAGCGTCCAGACGCTGGATCCGCCCGAGCACACCGCCATCCGTCATCTGCTGCTCGACGGCTTCCGCGCCCAGGACCGGCAGGCGCTGCACGACACGATGGAGCGGGAGGCCGCGGACCTGCTCGCCGAACTGGCGCTGCGGCCCTCCTTCGACTTCGTCGGAGAGCTGGCCGAGCCGCTCGCCCTCCGCTTCATCACCGCCTTCCTCGGTGTGGACGCCCCCGACCAGGCCTGGTTCGTGCCCATGTCCCGCACCGTCGTCGACGGGATGGACGCCGGGCTGTGGCCGGAGAAGCACGAGCCCGCCGTCTCCGCACGGGCCCGGCTCGCCGAGTACGCGGGCGGCTGGCTCGCCGATCCGCCCAAGGACGGCCTCATCGCCTACGTGGCGCAGCACGCCGAGAGCGCGGCCGCCGCCGGCGTGGACCGGGCGGTGCTCCGCAACAGCCTGCGGGTCGTACTCCACGCGGGCTACGAATCCGCCTCGCGGCTGCTCGGCAACGCGGCCGCGGCCCTGCTGACGACCCCCGGGGCGCTGACGGCCTTTCGCCGGGCGCCCCTGGCCGCGGCCGTCGACGAACTGATCCGGTACGACGCACCCGTGCAGGCGGACGCCCGGGTCTGCGTCACCGAGACCGAACTGTCAGGCGTCACCATCCGGGCGGGCGATCCGGTGACCCTGCTCCTGGGAGCGGCCAATCACGACCCGCTCCGCTTCGCCCACCCCACAGAGCTGCGACTGGACCGTGCCCCGAACCCGCACCTGGGGTTCGGGCGCGGGGCCCATGCCTGCCTGGGCGCGTCCATGGCGATCCGGCTCGCCGGATCGGTCTTCACGACCCTGGCCAGGGACTACCCCGATGCGCGGGCGGTCGCGGAACCAGAACACCGGCGCAATCTGACCCTGCGCGGTCTCGACCGCTTCGAGGTCACTCTGCGTCCACACACGGGGGAGGAGGAACTCTCATGAAGTACTGGCACTGAACCTGAGGGAGCGCGGTGCCCGCCTCACGGCCGGGCACCGCGCTCGACCCGCTCGACCCGCTCGACCCGGCGGCGCGGCCGGCCCCGGTTGCGGCCGCGCCGGGTGCGCATCCGGCTGATGCGCAGTCGCGTCACGCCCTGCGGGTCGCGCTCGGCCAGTTCCACGAGCGCCGGATGCGGCCCCTGCGCGGCCAGCCGTTCGGCGAGCGGATCCACTCGGGCGGCGCCGCCCTCGCGCAGCCGGTCGTCGAGGTCGAGCCAGACGATCTGCGCGACCAGCGCGAGCCCCGTGGCCACGGCCGCGGCCCACTGCACCGGCCCGCCGCGGGGTACGTGGTCCAGCAGCGCGGCCGTGCCGAAGCTGAACTCCGCGCACAGCAGCAGCACCCCGGTACAGCCCAGGCAGCCGCGCGGCGGCGGCCTGGGTGTCGTCGTCGGGCCACCAGCGGTCGGCGGCAGCGTGGTACGGGTCGACCACGATCGCGGCGAGGTGCGCGACCGCCTCCCGGTGGCGCCGTGCTTCCCGCGAGCGCCGCAGGCCGAAGTGGCCGTACAGCAGTGCTGTGACGGGCAGTACGACGCTGGCGAGTATGACGGTGTCCACGCGCCGAGCGTAGGACGCGGGGCGGACGCGGGTACATCCCATATCGGCGGACGCCCGCCGCCGTTCACACCTCTTCCTTGGTCCGTTGGGCTGAAGACACGGCGGCGTGGGTGGACGGTGGCGGGCGGCGACCGATAGGGGTGGGGTCTGCTTCCCCAGGAGGGCCACGTGCCGCACCGCCTCGCCCTCGTCCACGCGAGAACCACCGCCCTGGCCCTGGTCGGCCTGGTGCTGGCCCTCACCGCGGGCGCCACCCGGGCGGCTCCCGCTCCGCGGCCGGCCGCCCCCGGGCCACGGGCCACCGCGATCGGCGCGGCCCCGGGCAGTGCGACGGCCCTGGCCGGGTACGCCATCCAGTCGACGGAGAAGGTCGCGGACTCCGCGGCCGCCGTCTCCAGCCCCGGCTATCGCGCGGCCGGCTGGTATCCGGCCGGCCCCCGCTCCACCGTCCTCGCGGCGCTGCTCGCCGCCGGGGTGTACCCCGACCCCTTCCGCTCCACCAACCAGAAGCGGATCCCCGCCGAGGACTTCACCGTGCCCTGGTGGTTCCGGTCCGATTTCACCGTCCCCGACACGACCGCCCGTACGTACCTGGACTTCAGCGGGGTGATCTCCGCCGCGGACGTCTTCGTCAACGGCCGCCGGGTCGCCGCCGCGAGCACGGTCACCGGGGCGTACACCCGGCACGAGTTGGACGTCACCGACCTGATCGAGGCGGGCACCAATACGGTCGCCTTCCGGGTCCAGCCCAACGATCCGCGCGAGCACCTCACGATGGGCTGGCTCGACTGGCTGCAGCCGCCGCCCGACGAGAACATGGGCATCGTCCGTGACGTCACGGTGCGGCGCGGCGGGCCGGTCGCCCTGCGCGACGCACACGTGGTGACCGCCCTGGCCATGCCGTCGATGTCCTCGGCCGATCTGACCGTCAAGGCCCGGGTGCGCAACGACTCATCGACCGCCGTCACCACGACCGTGTCCGGCACCGCGGGTCCGGCCACCGTCAGCCGCAGCGTCTCCCTGGCCCCCCACGAGACCAAGACCGTGGTCTTCTCCCCCGCCGACCACCCCGCACTGCGGCTCGGTTCCCCCCGCGTGTGGTGGCCCGCCGCCATGGGCGGCCAGCCGATGTACCGTCTCGACCTGACCGCGACGGTGAACGGGGCGCCCTCCGACACCGCGCACGCGTCCTTCGGCATCCGCGACGTGCGTGCTCCGCTGAACGCCGACGACGCCCGGCAGTACCGGATCAACGGCCGCCCGCTGCTGATCAAGGGCGGCGGCTGGTCTCCCGACGAGTTCCTGCGATGGGACCGCACCTACGCCGAGGACCGGCTGAAGTACGCCCTGGACCTCGGCCTGAACACCCTGCGGCTGGAAGGGCACATCGAGCCCGACGAGTTCTTCGACCTCGCCGACCGGTACGGGATCCTGACGCTTCCCGGCTGGGAGTGCTGCGACAAATGGGAGGGAGAGGTCAACGGCACCGAGGCCGGGGAGAGTTGGGACACCCCCGACTTCGCCGTGGCCAAGGCTTCGATGGCCGCGGAGGCCGCCCGGCTGCGCCACCACCCCAGCGTGATCTCCTTCCTGATCGGCAGTGACTTCGCACCGAACGAGGACATCGAGGAGGGCTACGTCGACGCGCTGAAGGCCGCCGACTGGAGGACCCCGGTGGTTCCCGCGGCCTCCGACTCCTCCGCCCCGCTCACCGGCGGCTCCGGGATGAAGATGACCGGTCCGTACGACTGGGTCCCGCCCGGCTACTGGTACAACAAGCGGGAAGGCGGCGCCACCGGCTTCAACTCCGAGACCAGCGCCGGTCCGGACGTCCCGACCCTCGACACGCTGCGCCGCATGATGTCCCCGGCCGAGCTGGAAACCCTGTGGAAGGACCCGTCCGCCGCCCAGTACCACCGCTCCCCCTCGCCCACCTTCGCGACGCTGCGGCTCTACGACGCCGCCCTGTCGGGCCGTTACGGGCCCCCGACCGGCCTCGAGGACTACGTCCGCAAGGCACAGCTCGCCCAGTACGAGAACGTGCGCGCCCAGTTCGAGGCGTACGCCCGCAACGCCAAGGACGCGTCCGCCCCGTCGACCGGCGTCATCTACTGGATGTTCAACAGCGGCTGGACCTCGCTGCAGTGGCAGCTGTTGGACCGGTATCTCGACCAGGGCGGGGCCTACTTCGGCGCGAAGAAGGCGAACGAGCCCCTGCACGTCCAGTACGGGTACGACAACCGCGCGGTGTCGGTGGTCAACAACCGGACCTCCGCGGCCTCCGGGCTGACGGCGCGGGTGACCCTCTTCAACACCGACGGCACCCAGAAGTACGACCGGACGGTGAGCGGCCTGAGCGTCGCGGGCGGCGGCGCGAGCAGCACCGCGCTGACGGTCCCGGCGTCGGTCGGCGGCCTGTCCACCACCTACCTGGCGCGGCTGCTGCTGACGGACGCGGGCGGGCGGGAGGTGAGCCGCAACGTCTACTGGCTCTCCACGAAGGCGGACGTGCTCGACTACGGGCACGGCACCTGGTTCCACACCCCCACCACCTCCTACGCCGATTTCAAGGGGCTGGACTCGATGGGGCGGGCGACCGTCACCGCGACGGCCTCGACGACGGCGGACGGTGCGGGGACGTCCACGACCACGGTGACCGTACGCAACGCGGGCACCGGGAAGACGCCCGCCCTGCTCACCGACGTCCACCTGGTGGGGGCGCGGGGCGCGCCCGTCCTGCCCGTCCGGTGGAGCGACAACCAGATCAGCCTCTGGCCGGGTGAATCGACGACGCTGACGGCCACCTACCGGACCGGTGACCTGCGCGGCTCGGCGCCGAAGCTGCGCATCTCCGGGTGGAACACACCGATGGTGACGGTCCCGGCGGGATGACCGGATCTTTAGGCCGGAAAGCCGCTATCCGGCACTGATCATCAGCCCGTAGTAATGGCTTCCCGGCCTGATCGGCCGTCCGCAATGACCAAGGAGCCATCACCCATGACTCGCCTTCGCACCACCGGCATGGCCCTCGCCGGCGCCGCCGCGATGTTCGCCCTGACCGCCGCGCCCGCCCAGGCCGCCCCCGGTGACGTCACCACCTCCTGCGCGAGCGTTCTCACCCCGGCCGGCTTCGTCGACGTCAGCTGGGGCTACAGCATCAGCTGCGGCACGCAGAGCTTCAGCCCGAACATCAAGCAGATAAAGCAGCTCACCGGGCTGCCCGTCGGCACCGTCGTCCAGGCCTGCGCCTCCACCTACCAGCCCGCGGGCTGGATCCAGACGGCCTCGTACTACACCAGCAGCTGCGTGTACTCCTCGAACCCCAGCTTCAACAACAACGCATGGACGCTGAAGCGCGTCTCCTGACGCCGGATCAGCCGCGGTCCACGATCGTCCGCCGGGTCCCCGACGCAGGCCCTCGCGCCGGGGGCCCGGCGGGTCGGTCGCGCTATCCCCCCGGGCCGCCCCACAGGCCCGCCAGGTGGACATGGAGGGCTTCCTGGGCTTCCTGCGGGGTGAGGTGGCCGATGAGGACGTGCGTGGTGAGACCGTCCGCGAGGGCGAGGAGGGTGCGCGCCTCCCGTTGCGGATCGAGGCGCCCGGTGTGGCCGGCGTCCTCGCGGGCCTCCGAGATGAGGTGGGTGAACGCCGCCTGCAGGGCCGCGTAGTTCGTCTTCAGCGTCTCGGCGAGTGGCTTGCTGACGGCTGCCTGCGCGACGAAGGCGAGCCAGACCCTGGCCTCGGCGCGGTGCTCTTCGCGGAGCAGAGCGATCTCGGTGGCCGCGTGGCCCAGGGCGGAGGCCGCCGACTGGGCCGGGCTCCTGACGAGGCGCGCCTGGACGCGCTCGCCGATCCGCTCGCCGATGTGCCCGAGGGCGAAGACGAGCATCTCCTCCTTGGTGCGGAAGCACCGCTGGACGGCGCCCATGGACACCTCCGCGCGGGCGGCGACGTCGCGCAGGGTCACGCCCTCCAGCCCCCGTTCGTCGGCGAGCCGGCAGACGGCGTCGGCGATGATCCGGCGCCGGCCCTCGTGGTCCACCTGTCTGGGCATGCCCGATCGCCTCCTCGTTGCCCCACTCTCCGCGGGCTGTCGTGCCGGCCACTCTATTCGATGCACCCGCATCGGTTCGGCGGGTATGGTTTCGATGCAAGCGCATCGAAACAATCGACAGCACCCACGACGACGGGGAGAGTACGAGCCATGCAGGACGCCTTGTGGCAGATGACGGCCGCCGCGCAGGCGGCAGCCGTACGGAGCGGAGAGGTGTCGGCCGTCGAACTGGTCGAGAGCCACCTGGACCGCATCGCCACGGTCAATCCGCAGGTCAACGCAGTCACCCAACTCCTGGCGGAGCGTGCGCGCGAGGCCGCGGCGCGGACGGATCGCAGCCGGGCCGCCGGTGGAACGCCGGGGTCGCTCGCGGGCGTTCCGTTCACGGTGAAGGAGACCACCGCCATCGAGGGTGTTCCGACCACCTTCGGCGTGGAGCGCTTCCGCGATCTCGTGGCATCGGCCGACGCTCCCCCGGTGGCGCGGCTGCGTGCCGCCGGCGCCATCCCGGTCGGGCACGCCAACGTTCCCACCCTGATCCTTGCCGGGATGCACACGCGCAGCGAGCTGTTCGGCGACACGGCCAACCCCTGGGACCCCGGCCGGACCCCGGGCGGCAGCAGCGGCGGCGACGCCGTGGCCGTCGCCACGGGCATGGCGGCGCTCGGCCTCGGCAACGACTCCGGCGGATCGATCCGCGTCCCGGCCCAGTTCTGCGGTGTGGCGGGCCTCAAGCCGACCACCGGACGCTTCCCCGCCGACCACCGCTTCCTCGGCCCCGACGACCCGGGCCCGGCGTCCCAGATGCTGGTCACCGACGGCCCGCTGGCCCGCAGCGTGGCCGACCTGAGGCTGGCGTACGAGGTGCTCGCGGGCACCGATCCGCGCGACCCGCGGTCCGTACCGGTGCCCGCGTACGGCGATCCGCTCCCCGGACCGGTCAAGGTCGCGGTCGTGGCGGACCCCGGCGGGCACGGCGTCCACCCCGCGGTCCTCTCGGCCGTCCAGGCCGCGGCCGAGGCGCTGCGCGAGGCCGGATACGACGTGCGCGAGGTGGCGGACGTACCGAGGTTGGACGAGGCCCTCGACGCGTACGGCCGGATCACCGTGACCGAGTTCGCCCCGGCCTGGCCGGCGGTACGCACTCTCCTCGGCGCGGGCGGCGACCGCTACATCGGCATGGCGATGGAGCGGACACCGCCCGCGAGCGCGGAGGAGTTCATGAAGCTGATGGGCACCTGGCTGAACGTCCGCCGTTCGTGGGCCGAGTTCCTCGACGAGTACCCGCTCCTGCTCGGCCCCTCGTTCACCGAACCGCCGGTGGAGCCGGGCCTGGAGTCACGCGACAGGGCGGGCCGGGACCGGGTCGCGTCGGGCATGCGCCTGTGCACGGTGACCAGCTTCGTGGGCGTGCCCGCCGTGGCCGTGCCCACGGGGGTGGTCGACGGGCTCCCGTGCGGGGTGCAGGTCGTCGGCCGCGCCTTCCGGGAGGACCTGTGCCTGGACGCGGCCCAGGCGGTCGAGGACCGGCTCGGGGTGCTCACGCCGATCGACCCCGTCCGCGTTCACGGCCTCGCCCGTACCGGCCGGCGCAGCAGGTAGAGGGCCGCGGTCGAGACGAGGACGGCCATGCACGCGATGAACACCAGACCCGCACCCTCCAGGCCGAGGGGACCCGCCAGGACCCCCACACCGATCACCGGTACCGAGATGCCCGCGTACGCCACCACGAACAGCGTCGAGATCACCGCCGCGCGCCGGTTCGCGGGAGACGCCTCGGCGACCGCGGAGAGCGCCCCGCGAAAGGCCAGGCCCTGCCCGATCCCGCCGACGAGCGCGCTCAGCACCACCAGCGGCAGCAGGTCCCGGCGCAGCGCGCCCGCGAGCAGCCCCAGCCCGGCCAGGAGCCCGACGCAGCCCAGCGGCAGCGATCGCCCCACCCCGACCCGGCCGACCGCGAGCTGCCCGGCGGTCGAGGAGAAGAAGGCCAGCGCGACGACCGACCCGCTCACGGCGTGGTTGTGCACGTCCAGCGACTGCGCGAGGAAGGCCGGGCTGACCGACGTGAACACCCCGAACAGCGCGAACCCCACGAAGGCGGCGATCGCCGCGGGCCCGAACACCGCCCGCACCTGCGGGGGCACGCCGGGCCGCTGCGGCCGTACGGTACTCAGCGGACGCCGCTCCCGTACGGTCTCCCGGAGCCGCAGCAGGACGACGGCCGAGGCGGCCACCAGTACGAGGTGCACCGCGAACGGCAGGTACAGCGGATAGGCCGCGTACTGCGCGAGCACTCCGGCGAGCAGCGGTCCGCAGCCCAGGCCTCCCATGTTGGCGGCCGTCGCCACGAACGTGGCCCGGGAGGCGCCGCCGTGCGGGGCCAGCTCGATCACGTACACCGTGGCGGCGCCGGTGAACAGCCCGGCGGACAGCCCCGACAGCAGCCGCCCCGCGTACAGCCAGCCCAGGCCGGTGGCGCACAGGAAGCAGACGGCGCTCGCCGCCGCGCAGCCCAGGCCCGCCAGCAGGACCGGTCGTCGGCCCACGGCGTCGGAGGCGTTGCCCGCCAGCAGCAGCACGCCGATGACCGCGAAGGCGTACACCGCGTACACGACGGTCACGGTCAGCTCGGAGAATCCGAACTTCTCCTGGTACAGCCCGTAGAGCGGGGTCGGCAGCGTGGTGCCGGCCATGCACACGGCGAACACCGCCCCGCCGAGCACACACTGGCGCCACCCTCGGCGATCACCGTCCATGCCGCCGAAGGTAACCCCGCATCCGCTGGAACCAAGCTCCGCGCCGCCGCGTCTGTCGCGGGTATGAGCGAAGGAACCAGTGAAGGAACCCCGGGGCGGACCCCGAGACGGACCTCGGACCGGACCTCAGACCGGACCGCGGGACGGGTCAGGGACATGGATCCGAAGGTGAGGCAGCACGCCGGACGCCTCCTGGCCGGTCTCGGTGCGACGACCGGGGCCCTCTTGTGGACGCCGCGGGCCGCGTTCAGCCTCGACGGCGGATTCGAGGCTCATGCCCGCGATCTGAGCGTGCTCTTCGTCGACCTGCCCCTCATCCTGCTCGGCGGAGGCTTGATTCCGCTCCTCACCTGGACGCTGACCACGAGTTGGGTGCGCAACCCCTGGCTCGCGCTCCTGCCGGCCATGGCCGCGCTCGCGCTCGGGGCGTGGGGGCTCACCGAGTGGTGGACCCCTCGCCAGACGGAGGACCCCGGCTACGGTCCCGGCATGTGACCGGTCACTCGACGATGTGCCCGTCGCGCAGTTCCACCACCCGGTCGGCGAGTTCCATCAGGGCCGGGTCGTGCGTGGCGACCAGGACGGTGACTCCCTCGCTGTGCACCACCGCACGCAGCAGTCGCATGATGGAGCGGCCCGTCTCGGAGTCCAGCTGCCCGGTGGGTTCGTCCGCGATGATCAGGGCCGGATCGTTCGCCAGGGCCCGGGCCACGGCCACCCGCTGCTGCTGGCCGCCGGAGAGTTCGCCCGGGCGCTGATCGGCGTGCTCGGTCAGGCCGACCAGGGCGAGCAGGGTACGGACGCGCTCCTCGCGCTGCTGCGCGGGGACCTTGCCCAGCCGCATCGGGACCCCCACGTTCTCGGCCGCGGTCAGCACCGGGATCAGGCCGAAGGACTGGAAGACGAAGCCGATCCGGTCCCGGCGCAGCGCGAGCAGCCCGGTTTCGTCCAGCTCGGCGAGGTCGGTGCCGTCGAGGCGGACGGTGCCGCCGGTCGGGGTGTCGAGGCCGCCGACCACATTGAGCAGGGTGGTCTTGCCGGAGCCGGACCTGCCCTTGAGTGCGGTGAGTTCACCGCGGCGGACCTCGAAGGACACGCCGCGCAGTGCGTGCACGGCCTGGGCGCCGCTGCCGAAGCTGCGGTGCACCCCTTCCACGACCACCATGGGCGTCAGTGTGGGTGCGAGTGTGGTGACTTCTTGCTGCGACATGGTGTGCGTTCCCCCTCGGATCGTCCGGCGCGCGCTGTCCCCGAGCGCTCCGCCTTCCGAATTTGTTCATCTGTCACCTTCCGGACGCAAGACCCTTCGGCAACTTGATCGTCTGCGGGACGCCGGTTTCCGCCGCGGCCGGGCCCCGCCGCCGCCCCGCCGCCGCCCGCCGCGGCCGGGAATCGGCCCGTCCGCGGCCGGAATCAGCCTGTCCACCGCGGTCTGCCCGGTTCCGGCCCCCTTCCGTCCCGCCCCCGGGGCAACATGAATTCCGTACGTACCAACCAGGGGGGAACACATGAGGAAATACATGGCCGCCGCCGGGGCCGCGGTCGTTCTGGCCGGACTGGTCACCGCGGCCGGCCCGGCCGCGGCGGCCGGATCCGCGCCCTGCAAGCCGGCGCTCACGGCGCTGGGGACGCTGCCCGGCGCCGAGGTGTCCTGGCCGCGGGAGGGTGTACGCGCCCTGGGCCGCGGCACCCTGTCGGTCGGCTCGTCCCGGGGCAAGGCGGTCTACTGGAC
Organism: Streptomyces sp. NPDC060031; assembly: GCF_042736805.1. Taxonomy (NCBI): domain Bacteria; kingdom Bacillati; phylum Actinomycetota; class Actinomycetes; order Kitasatosporales; family Streptomycetaceae; genus Streptomyces; species Streptomyces sp. NPDC060031. The sequence goes on along the minus strand of NZ_JBHWVM010000017.1, from coordinate 55,275 downwards.
CGGCAGCACCGTGCACCGGGTGCCCGTCCCGGACGCCAGCCGGATCGAGAGCGAGCTGGTCGGGGTGAACCAGGGCGGTCTGATGACGGGTTGGTACCGGCCCTACGGCACCACCGACCAGGTCGGCTTCACCTACCGGGCGGGCGACGCCTCCGTCACCCGCCTGCCCGACGCCCTTCGCTCGGTGGCGGGGCTGAAGGTCAACGACGCGGGCCGCGTGGCCGCCGCGGGATACGGCGACCGCTCCATCCGGGTCTACGCCGACGGGGCGCTGGAGCGGACGCTCACGATTCCCGAGGAGATCGGCCCGGACGCGTACGTCGCCACGGTCGGCGGCATCAACTCCCGTGGCGACGTGGTCGCCAGCGTGCACAGGGCGGAGCCGGACACCGGCGGCCGCGTGGAGTACTCCCACCCCGTGCTGTGGCCCGGGGACGGGGGTCCGGCCCGGGTCCTCCCGCAGGCCGGCAGCGGCGGCAACTACAGCTGGGTGACGGGCATCGCGACCGACGGGACGATCGTCGGCAGCGACTGGTACGGGCCGGGTTACGAGTGGACGCCGTGGGTGTGGACCGCCCCGTACGGCGCCCCGGGCTCCTCGCCGGGTCGTCTGAGCACCCACCCGTTCGCGAGCCTGGACGGGATCAGCCCCTCCACCGGCGCGGCCGTCGGCTCGGCCCGCTTCCACCCCGAGGACGCCGGCATCAACGCGGCCGACCAGGCCGTGCTGTGGCCGGGCTCGGGCCCCGTGCTGGCGCTCCCCCGGCTGGCCGCCGGCCAGGCCGCCTCGGCCGTCGCCGTGTCCGACGACGACCGCGCCGCCGGCAGCGCCGTCAACGCCTCGGGCAAGACCCGCGCCGTGGTGTGGAAGTGCGCCTCACGACAGGCGTACCTCCCGAGCTGATCGCCCCCGCCGCGACGGCTCCGGCCCTGCCGGGGTCGTCACGGCGGTGCCGGGCGTGGTATTTGATCATCCGAACACAAGGGGTGAGCTATGTTTGAACACGAGTGACATAAGAAGGAGGCCCGCCGGTGTCATCGGGGCAGCAGGCACGCGCACAGGCTTCTGCGATCACACCGACCGGACCGGGTGAGCAGGCGTCGCAGCTGGGACGCGCCCCGGCCGACCGGCTGCTCGCGCTCTTCGACGGGCGTCGGCTGTCGCCCGGGCAGCGGCGGATCGCCCAGTATCTGATCGACCACCTCACCGAGGCCGCGTTCCTCTCCATCACCGAGCTCGCCGAGCGGGTCGGTGTCAGCCAGCCGTCCGTGACCCGGTTCGCCGCTTCCCTCGGCTTCAGCGGCTATCCGGCCCTGCGGGACGTGCTCCAGCCGATCGCGCTGAGCGCGGTGGCCGGCGCCCCCGCCACCCCGGACAGCCGTGAGCAGATCCGCCGCAACGAGCTCCAGGCAGCCGTTGACGCCGAGATCGAGAACCTGGAGAACGTACGGCGGCTGCTGGCCGACACGAACCAGGTGCTGGACATCGGCCGGGAGCTCGCCCGTTCGGTGCCGCTGACGGTTCTGGGCCTGCGCATCTCGGTCTCGCTCGCGGAGTACTTCGCCTACGCGGCCCGCCGCATCCACCCGGATGTCCGCGTGGTGACCCGCGGGGGCAGCGTCGCGTACGACGGCCTGCTCCAGTCCCGGGCCGCGGGCGGCACGTGGGTGCTGGCCTTCGCCATGCCCCGGCACGCCAGGGAGACGCTGGCCGCGCTCCGGGCCGCGCGCAGTACGGGGCTGCGCGTCGCACTGATCACGGACCCCACCCTGGGCCCGCTGGTCGAGGAGGCGGACGTCGCACTGACCGCCCCGACGGGGTCACGCCTGGTGTTCGACTCGTACGCGGCGCCCGGGATGCTGTCCGCCGCACTGTTGCAAGCCATGGCCGATGCGGATCCCGAGCGGACCCAGGCCCGCCTCGAGGGATACGAGCAGGTCGCCGACCAGCACGGTTTCTTCCTGTAGCGAGAATTTCACCTGATCCACCCCCGGCGTATTCACGCCATCCAGGCGTATGAAATTTTTCATTCTCTTGCTTACTCGACGGTATATATGTTTACTGACGGCGGCGTTCCGGATCCACCAAGATGCCACGGAGTACGTCCCCCACGTCCTCCCAGAACAGACACCCGGCGTGATGCTCCTCCTCACGTCACGGCGGGTCGTCCAGTCCGGCTTGCGGATCCCGCTGAACGCATGGCGGCCTCGGTCAACCCCTGGGCCGAGGCCGCCCCCCAGCACAGCTCTCGATCAGAGTTCGACACCACTCGGAAGTGACGAGAATGCCCCAGACGGCCACCATCACGCGCAGCCCGGACTGGCCCTTGCAGGTCAAGGCCCCCGGGACCCACGACTGGGAACGCACGGCCACGCGCTGGCTGCGGGACCTCCTGCCGGCCCGCTACGGCGGCTACCTGACGCTGACCCGTCATCCCGCGCTCCTGGCCAGGCACGTCCAGCTCCAGCTCCAGCACGAGATGCGCGCGGTGCGCGTGGCACTGCACACCTGCCGGGCCGAGCTGCCCATGATGGGCGTCGCCGAGTCCGTGATCGAGAACACGATCAGGATGTACGCCATCGAGCTCGAGCAGCTCGGCCGCCTGTCGCGCGGGGCCCGGCTCGTCACCGACTCGCTGCTCGTGAGCACACCCGCGCAGCGCAAGCGCTGACCTCCGCCCCCCAGGTCACTCCGTCGTGCGCCGCCCGAGCGGCAGCAGGTACTGGAGCGGCTGGTCCAGGTCGTCCAGGCCGAAGAGTTCCTGGGCCAGGTCGTCGTGGAAGCCGCCCAGCGGGGTGCCGCCCAGGCCCAGGGCAGCCCCGGTGAGCAGCAGCGTCTGGACCATGTGGCCGGTCTCCAGCAGGGCCAGGCGCAGGGCGCGCAGGCCGTAGCGGCGGCGCAGCAGGCCGAGGTCCGCGTACACGCCCAGGACGGCCGGAGCCCCGTCGACGCCGATCCAGTCCGGGTCCGTCGCCGGGCGGGAGAGGTACGTCGACAGCGCCTTGACCTGCGACGCCTCGGGTGCCGGGCCGACCCGGCGCAGGGTACGGCGTTCCGGTACGCAGTCGTACGTGCCCGCCGGTACGCCCTCCACGTCGAGGACCAGCAGCCGCACCCGGGCCGTGTAGAGGGCGCCCGCGCTGGGATAGGGGCGGTGCGCCAGGACGTGGACCGGGCCGTCCGCGAGGCGGTGTTCGGTACGGCTGCTCTCGGACAGCGAGTGCCACAGCAGTGAGCCCAGCGTGCCCGCGTCCACCGGCCCCCCGAGCGCACCCCGCAACGAGGACCGTCCGGCCAGCACGCTGCGCAGCGACACCTCCGGCAGCGGGGCCGCCGGCAGGTCGGTCTCCGGCCGGGTCGCCGCCTCCTGCGCGTCACTGGCCGTCGGCGGCCCGGGCGGCAGCGACCGCAGCGCCGTGTCCTCGCCCCGGCCGATCTGGAACTTGCTGCGCTCCAGGTACTGCACGTCGGACGCGGTGTGCCCGGACGGGAAGAAGCCGGGCGGCTCCTCGGTCTCCAGCAGGGTCCGGGCGGCGAGCCGGCACACCGCCCGCTCCTCGTCGGGGGTGACCCCGAGCCGGTTGAACAGCATGTGGAGCTGCGATGCCCAGACGCAGGCGCGCCTGTCCTCGGTCAGTTCCTCCCCGCTCCCGGTGACCATCAGCGCGTCGGCCGCGCGGACCCGCTCCGCCCACCTGCCGAGCCAGGGCGCGGCGGTGCCCGCGCCGAGCCGCTCCCGCACGTTCGCCGCACGGCGCGCCAGCCCCGCGCGCTGCGCACCGTAGACGGAGTTGACCTGCATGTGCACCGAGGCGCCCGGAAGCAGCGGGACCTCGGTGACCCACCGCCAGCCCGCCGCGTGCTTGCGCAGCCAGCGCGCCGCGGTGAGCCGGTCCATGCCGAGCCCGTACGCCGTCGCGTGGGCCAGGTCCGCCGCGAGCATCAGCCGCGCCGCGGCCCCGCCGTGCATGGCCCGCAGGGCCTCCAGCACCACCTGGGTGGAGGCGGCGAAGACCTCCTCGGCGACCGGCAGCGCCCCCGGGCCGCCGTAGCGGTCGGCCTCGGGCTCGTACGCCACGGCGCGGACCTCGCCGTGGCGGGACGGCCACGAGCCCGGCGCCACCGGCACCGCCCGCGCCGCACGGACCAGCTGCTCCGGCAGCTGCGCGGCGGCCGAGCCGCTGGGGGCGCGCACCCGGATCCGTACGTGGGGGCCGTCCTGCGCGTACCGGATGAAGAACCACCGGTCGGCCTCCCCGGAGGCCACCAGGCCGTCGAGGACCGGAGCCGCGTCCCGCAGCAGGAACGCGTCGATGTCCTCGGGGGCGGAGTGCAGGAAGAGGTGGTGGCTGTGCCAGGTGTCGGTCGTCGTCGTCACGGGTGGTCCTCGCGTCCAGGTCTGCGGTCGGCGGGCATCAGGGGAAGGGGTGCGGGTGGAGCGCCAGGTCCTCGTACCGCAGCGGCCGGTCGGTGCGGCCGAGCCGGTGGGGGACCTCCAGCAGCCGGGGCAGCCCCCGGGTGCGGCGGTTGACGTGCCCGAAGGTCATCGGCAGCGAGCCCGGCACCACGACCTTCACGCAGTGCAGGCCGAGCCGGTCGCGCACCCCCGGCTCGCTCTGGTCGACGGCGATCACCTCCAGGCCGGCCCGCGACAGCCGCTCCACCGTGGCTCCGAGCAGGGTGGTGAGGTCGCCCACCGGCTCGGGCGCCCCCGGCCAGGCCGCCCCGACCGGCAGGCACGGCATGTCGGCGAAGAGGAACTCCAGTCGCGGGGCCGCCTCGGGAAGGGTGTTCAGCCCGACGTGGTCGTCCAGGCTCACCACCAGCTCCGGCCGGTCCAGCATCGGGCGCAGCCGCTCGGGATCGCGCGGGCGGCCCGCGGCAAACGAGCGGTGCGCCGACTCCAGTACGTTGGTGACGACCTCGGCCACCGCCGACCGGATCGCCGCGCGCGGGTCGTGGTGGGCCCCGGCCGCCAGGAACATCCGCGGCGCCTGTGGGTGGGAGCCCTCGTACCGGCAGACCGCCACGACCGCCGGGATGCCGAAGTCGTTCGTCGCGTCGAGCAGGACGAGCCGGTAGCCCGCCGCGGCCGCCCGGTCCGCGAGCAGGGCCGTTCCCGGGTCGTCCGGCGGCGGCTCGATGCGGCGCAGCGGCGTCGCCGCGTACCAGGCCATCAGGAAGGCGTCGCGCTCCGCCACCTCGAACAGGCCGTAGAGCGCCGCCTCTTCGGGGCTGTTGCCCAGTCCGCAGCCGTTGGAGGACTCGTACACCACGCGCGGCCGGCCGGCGCCCGGCACGTCCCAGTACGCCACGTGCTCGGGGACGGCCGTCGCCCGTCGCCGGGTGAGCGACCAGCCGTGCACCCAGTCCAGCTCCAGATCCGGTGTGTACGGGACGGTGGGCGACGCGGGGTGCCCGTGGTAAGCGGGGTCGGGCAGGCCGAGCCGCTCGGGGTCCACCGCCCGTCCGGGGCCCAAGTCGGCGAAGGAGGAGCGCAGATCGGTGCGCCGGCCGGTCGGGCGCATCCCGGCGTACCGCTCGATGCTCTCGAACAGCGCGATCCGCTCGCTGTCGGCGAAGTCGTGGGCCCGGCCGTAACCGCCGTCGTCGACGGAGCGGCCGTCCGTCACGAACGCCGTGGTCAGGCAGAAGGCCGAGTCCTCGGAGCGGAACAGGCGGCGGACCGGACCGAACCGCTCGTCGTACAGGGCTGCCCTCAACTGGTCCGACCCGGTGCGGGGGTTGGGGCTGCGCAGTACGTACGGGTCGGGCAGCGGCCGGGGCCGCGAGGGCAGCGGGGCCGTCCCGGCGGCGGAGTCCGACGGCAGCGGACGGCACACCGCGCAGCCGCCGACCGGGCGGATGCGGTGGGTGGACCAGGTGGCGCGGCCCTGGTGCAGGACATGGACGACGGCGGTTCCCGGATCGTCGTCACCGTCCCGCGGCTCCAACAGGTCCAGCACGAGGGCGCCGATGGACTCTTCGAGCGCCGGGGACGGTACGCCGGCCAGCGCCAGCTTCGGGCTCTGCCAGGGGACCCGGCCACCGGCCGTGGCCAGCCGTTGGTACTCGGCGCAGCACAGGCAGGCCGCCGCGCCCGGGCGCAGCACCGGCCCGACCACCGCGAGGGCCCCGTCGAAGCGCACCGGGACCAGGGCCACCGGGTGGCCGAGCGCGTGCCGGCTCAGCTCCTCGGCGAGTCCCGGCGTCCAGCGGGGCAGCAGGACCACGGCCGGGCCGGCCTCGGCGGCCGTCGCGGAGCCGGCGTCGAGCACCGGTACGGGCAGGGCGCCGAGCGGGCCGGTCACGATCCCGGTCCCGGTCCCGGTCACGGCGGTCATCGGGCCTCCTCCGGGGTGTACAGGACGGTGAAGCCGAAGGCCCGCAGCGTGTCGGCGAGTTGCCGGGCCCGATCCGGTACGGGCGCCCGCGCGGGGAAGGCCGGGAAGGCCGCTCCCGTCAGCCTGTGCAGTGCGTCCTGGAGCTCCTCCTCGCGTCCGGCGGTGTCAGCGAGCCAGCGGCCGGTCCACCCGCAGTCCTCCCAGGCGGCCGTCCGCGCTCCGGCGGCGGCCAGCGGGGCGACCGCACCGCCCGAGGGACGGGTGCGTACGGGAGCAGGCGCCTCGGCGGAAAGAGCGGAAACGGCGGCGACCGCGGCGAGCGCCGCGTGCGCGGCCGCGTCACCCGGCGTCGCCTCGACGGCGTCGCCCAGCACGACCGATGCGCTTGCGCGCACGACGGCCCGGTACACCTCCTCGCCCGGGGCGGCCCGGAACACCTCCAGCCGGGCGGCCACTGCGAGGCGGGCCGTCAGCGCCGTCCACCAGTGGCGGACCTGCGGATGCCCGGCCCATCGCGCCTCGGCCACGGACGGGAGCCCGGCCGGTGGCCCGGAGCGGTGGGCGGCCGCCTCGCGCAGGGCGCGGCCGCGGGCGTGCCCCGGGTTCGCGCCGACGGTGAAACCCTCCCCGCCCAACAGCAGTTCGGCGGCCCGGCAGAACACCTCCAGGCGGGCCAGGTCCAGCCGCGGCGCGCCGCCGACCAGGCTCCCGCCGGGCCGCGCGGCCGCGGGCAGCTCGCAGGCGGCGAGCGGTACGGGCAGTTGCCGCAGGTCCCCCGGGAGCGGCTCGGGCAGTACGCCGCACCGCGCGTCGCACAGGGCCGCCACCCGGCGCAGCGCTTCGCCGAGGGTGGCCGCGGGGGCGAGGTCCGTCGGCCGGTCGGCGTCGGCCCGGCCGGGACCGAGCCAGGTGCGGTACTCGGCCCGCAGCGGGCGGGCGTCCGCGAGGAGCACCGCGGGAAGCCCGGGCAGCAGCCGCTCGTCCTCGCCCTCGTGCGCCGGGTCCGGCAGCCCGGCGGCGCTGGACAGCAGCCGGTGCGCGGCGGCGCCCGCGAGCAGGGAGACGAACGCGGTGGACCCCGCAGGCGCAGGGGTGGCGGGCCCGAGCCGTGATTCCAGGGCTGCCGCGTCGGACCGGAGTCGGGCCGCGCTGCCCGGAGCGGTGGCGTAGCCGCGCTCGCCGCACAGTCCGGCAGCGACCCCGCGCCCCGGTCCGGCGCCGTGGGCGTACAGCAGGACCCGGCCCGCGGGCAGCTCGGGGTCGACGGTGTACGAGACGGGGAGGCCGCCCCGCGCCAGTGCCCGCCCGGCGGCGCCGGCCAGCGGGGTGTCGGGGGCGCCGGCCACCACCTCGGCCCGAGCCGTGGCGAGCGCCGCCGCCGCGGCGGCGGGGCGCTGCGCCGTGACGGCGATCCACTGCGCGACCGGGACGGGGTCGCCCGGCCCGGCGGGGCCCTCCACGAGCAGGTCGTGCGCGGCCAACTGCCCGAGGAGGGTGTCCAGCGCGGCGCGCAGGGGCGCACCCGGCTCCATGCCGTCCAGGAGGTCCTCGACCCCGCCGCCCCGCAGCGGCTCCTCCAGCAGCCGCCACAGCGCGGGCAGCGCCGTGCTGCCCTCCAGGGTGACGCTCCCGCGCCGGCCCCTCAGGTGGAGGCCGCTGCGGAGCGGGGTCACGGCGACCCCGGGACGCAGTCTCCGTACGGGCCGGGGAGCGGCGGCGGAGGCGGGCTCGGCGGGGGCGGGGGCGGGGGCGGTGGTCGCGGCGGTCATGGCGCTCACGCCCTCGCCTCCACGACGTCGATGACCGCGTCGATCTCCGCGCGCCAGTCGCAGCCGGTGAGGCGGGGCACCGTACGGACGACCAGGTGCGCCGCCAGATACCGCTCCAGCGGTCGGATGTCGCAGATCGCGAAGAGCCGGTACAGGGCGTTGGTGCAGGACCGGTACACCAGGTAGTCGGGGCGGCTCCACATCGCCCCGTCGGGGTCGGAGCGCCGCAGCAGCCGGTGGAACTCGCTGTAGCGGGTGCGGACGTCCTGGTTCCAGCGCTCGGCGGCCGCGGCGTCCCCGGTGGCGGCGGCCCGCGCCCGGTACGCGAGCGGGGCGCCGTGCAGGTCGGCGCCCGCGTCGTACCTGCCCTGCGTCAGCTGCCAGGCGCCGGCCGAGAAGTCCGCCCAGGCCCGCTCCCAGCCCTGCGCGCCGCCGCCGGCGATCCGCCCGACGAGAGCGGTCACCGGATCGCCGGCCTGTTCCCAGTGCTGTTCGAAGCGGGCGCGCAGCCGCCCGTCCGGGTCGTCGTGGAGGAGGAAGTCCTCCAGGTGGGAGACGTACGAGAAGTGTCCGCCCGCCAGACCTCCGGGATGGGCGGCCGCGTGCGCGGCGAGAGCGGCCACCGCGAGCTGGAGCCGTGCCTGTGCGCTGTCGCCGTGGTCCCCGAGGAAGCCCGCTCCGGCCCGCAGCGCGCCGAGCCCGGCCCGGAGCAGGTCGTCGCGCAGGCCGGCGCCGTCGTCGCCGAGGAGGCCGCGTACCGGGGAGCCGTCGACGGGCTCGATCCGGACCGTGTTGTCCGCCACGATCGGGCCGTAGGGCGGGGCGATGAGCTCGGCGCGACCGGCCTCGGCGGCCCGCTCCAGCAGTTCGGCCTCGGTGAGGTCGCCGTGCGAGGGGTGCGTGCGGAGCCAGCCGCGGATGCGGGACGCGGCGGCCCCGGCGGCGGCGTCCACCTGCGCCGGCGGGCCCTGCAGACGCAGCCTGAGGTGGGGGCCGTGCAGCCAGTGCCGTTCGATGTGGGCGGCCAGTCCGTCCGCCGCGCAGGACTCGGCGAGCGGCAGCATGACCTCGCGCAGGAGCGGGGCCTTGACGGGGTGGTGGTGGTAGGCGACCACGTCGCGGGCGCCGGTGTCGTGGGGGTGCACGTGCGGCACCGTCCCTTCCTCTGTAGCCTGCGGGCGGGTCACCGCGACCGCCCGGCCCGGTAGACCTCCAGTACGAGTTCGACCGCGCGGGTCGGGGCGGCCAGGCCGCCGGGCGCCGGCAGCGCCTCCTCCAGGACCGCGCCGTCGGCGTGGCGGGAGAGCCACTTGGCCAGGCAGTGCAGGTGCAGTGCGTTGCCGAGGTCGACGAAGTGCGGTTTGGGCAGGCTCAGCCGGCTCAGGAAGTCCTCGGTGGCGCGCCCGGTGGGGGCGGTGGAGGCCGGGTGCAGGAAGACCTGTTCGGGCAGGTCCAGCAGCGCGCGCCAGCGGGCGGCCACCGCCGGGACCGGGCCCGCGCCGAGGTCGGCGCGCAGTGCGCGCACCACGTCGGGCGGCAGCGTCCAGCGGCGGCGCTGGAGCACCACGTGGCGGTGGCTCAGCCTGGGGCTGTGGATCACCTGGCCGCCCGGCGCGGGGAGCGTGCGCCGCGGGACGAGGGCCCGGAAGTCGACGACCCCGTGGGGCTGGTCGCACAGGTGGGCCCCGATGCGGCGTGGCAGCAGGACCGGCGCGAGGAAGCCCGGGTAGAGCACGTCGAGGAGTTCGCCGGTGCTCCGCAGCCGGAACCGCACCTGGTCGGTGGCTTCGTCGTGGACCAGGTCCAGGTCTCCTTCGCCGATCGAGGCCCAGCGGCGGTCGGGGCCTATCTCGTCCGGGACCAGCAGGGGGTGGAGGTTGGCGTTGAACCCGCCGACGGGCCGCATCTGGGCGGCCCGCGCGCCGGGTCCCAGGCCGCGGCCGATCTGCCGGGACACCTCGGCGGTCGCGCGGGGGTCCAGGGCGTCGAGGAAGCGGCTGGTGAACCGGCCCCAGCCTCCGTACACGTGGTTCACTGCCAGTCGGCCGCGCTCCGGGTCGCGCTGCAGGAAGTACGCGTAACTCAGCGGCCGTTCGACCGCCCACCGGGGCAGGCGCTCGCCGAGGGTCTTGACGAGGTCCGGTGGCAGGACGACCTCGGCTCCGTCGGACGGATTCCCGGCGCCGGCGTCCCGGATGGCCTCCCGCAGGCCGTCGGCGACCTCCGTGCGCAGGCCCGCCAGCTCGTCGCCGCCGGTGGGGAAGGCGGCCCGGTCGGCGGGGTCGAGGACCGCGAGCCGTCCGGCGGCCTCCCAGGCCTCGGTGACCTGGGCGCCGAACTCCCACGGGTGACGGCAGTCGCCGCCGCGGCCGTACCGCTCGACGAAGCGGTCGCGGACGACACGGCGTACGAGGTGGCCGAGGTCGAAGAGCTCCGCGAGTGCGGTGACCTCGCCGAGCGCCTCGTGGTCGGCGGCGTCGAGGAAGCCGTCGAGCGCCAGCGGGCGCGGGGCGACGACGTCCTCGGACAGCACGGTGAGCGCGGCGGAGACGGACGGTACGGGGCGCCCGGCGTCGGCCAGCGCGGCCGTCCAGCCCTGCGAAAGGCCGGCGATCAAGGCGGGACGCTCCGCGGCGGGCGTGGCGGCGAACGCCTCGGTCAGCCGGGAGAGTTCGCCGATGCGGTCCGCGAGCGCGGCGTCCGCGGGGTGCGTTTCGAGCCCCCGCAGCCACGCCGCGATACGGGCCACCGGGTCCGGGTCCTGCGGCGGGACCGGGTCGCCCGGCGCCAGCAGGCCGGCGTCCGCGAGACGGTCGAGGTAGGCGACGGCCGCGGTCCGGCCGTCCCCGCCCGCCCCCTTGAGGGCCGCGGCCAGCAGACCGGTCAACTCCCCGAGTGGCAACGGCCTTTCGGCGTGTCCGGTGACCAGGCCCAGCGGCCCGCCGAAGGCCACCTCGACCTCGTCCTCGCCGGCCACCAGGTAGCGGCCGCCGGCGAAGGCGGCCCGGTCGCGGGAGTACGTCGCCCGGCCGTCGGCGATCCGGGCGGTGCTGGTGATGCGGTGGGGCAGCGCGGCCCGTCGGTGCGGCGCGTCCAGGAGGGCGAGGGTGAGGGCCGTCGTCAGGGTGCGGTTGGCCTTCACGACGGCGTTCAGGGGGCCCTCGAAGAAGGGCGGGGCGCCCCAGGACGGGACCGGACGGGCGGGCACCTCGGGCAGTGCGCCCCAGCCGACCGCGGTGAACCAGGACAGCGGGCTGGTCTTGGTGCTGGCCCGCAGGGCGTAGCGCAGTACGCCGGGTTCCTCTTTGCGCGCCCGGCGGTCGGCCGCGCCGGTGCCCGCCCGCTCGACGGCCCGGAGCAGGTCGGCGCTGGTGAGGGCGACGGCCTTGCCGAGGGCCGGTTCCCGGCAGAGGGCTGCCAGATCGCCGCGTTCGGCGGCCAGGGCCCGTTCGGCGGCGGCGCCCAGCTCGGCGAGGAGTGCGGCGCGGCGGGCGCGCAGGGCGATCCAGGTGGCGAGCCGGGGCACCCGGTCCGGCAGGTCGCCGAGGCGGTCCAGCAGGGCGGCCCTGGGCTCGCGCCCGTTGTGCAGGGCGCGGCGCAGCGGGAGGACGACGTCGCGGTGGAAGTCCGCGGGGTGGCCGTCCAGGCTCTCGTACAGGCTGTCGCAGAGCGGGGCGACGCCCTGCAGGAGTCGCGTCTCGACCCGGTGCAGTCGGCCGAGCAGGGCGCGGAACTCCGCTGCGTCCGGCCGCTGCGCCGGGTGGGCGAGCACGGTGGCGCGGGCGAGTGCGTACGGTGCGGAGGCGACCCGGTACCCGTCGGCGCCGGCGGCCGTGCGGTGCGGCTGCGGCATGGTGTCCCGTCCTGTCGGTGGTGGCGCGGGCTTCCCGCCGCTTGCCAGGGTGCGGCGGGAAGCGTCCGGCGTGCGGGTGGAGGGCTACAGCGGGAGTTCCGGAAGCTGCGGGTGGGCGCAGGAGGACGAGCCGCAGGAACAGGAGCTGCCTCCGTTGGACGCGCCGCCCTCGGGCAGCGCGACCGTGTCCCGCATGGAGGTCACGGTCAGCTCGCCGAGGTCGAGCTCCTCGAGGTCGAAGCCGGGGGTGTCGTCGAAGTGGGTCATGCCTGTCTCCTCTGGTGGAGGGCCGGGGGTGCGGGGTGCGGGTGTGCGCGTGGCTCTCGGTGCTCGCGGCGGTCAGTCCGTGAGGACTCCGGTCTCCATCTGCGGCTGCGCGCAGGAGGACGAGCCCTGGCAGGAGCAGGAGCCCCACGACGCGCCGCCCTCGGGCAGCGCGGCGGTGTCGCGCATCGACGTCACCGTGAGGTCGCCGAGGTCCAGGTCCTGGAGGTCGAATTCGGTGTTGCGTGCCGTGTCGGACATACGTGTCTCCCGTGGTGGAGGGGAAAGAGGAAAGCCGGGGGCGTACTGGAGGAAGCCTCGAAGAGCACTTCGAGGTCGACCGGCCGTCGGGACGCGGCAGCAACGGAACCTGCTCGAGGACCGGTCGGGTCCGAGGCCGGATCACCCGGTCTCGAACCCAAGGTTCCGCCGGAGCGCTGCAGAGTCGCTGGAGCCGAAATCCAGATCGCCTCGGGATCCGCCGGAGGCCGGCTGGCGGCGTACCGCGGTCCGGCGGCGCCCGTGTCAGCCCGCGGCGGGGATCGCCGCGGCCAGGCGGCCCGCTCCCGCGAAGTGCAGCCGGTCCAGAAGGGCCCCGTACCGCCAGCCCGCCGCGCGGTGGAAGCACAGGTCGCTGGGGATCGGAACCTCCCGGAGGTCCGCGGCGTGGGTGCCCTGCGGGAGCTCTGCGGCGGCCGCGCGCAGCGGGTCGGGCGAGCCGGCCCACTCGCCGACCGGGGCGGGCCGCGGCCACGGCCCTCCGGTGTCGGGGAAGAGCCACCCGCCGTCCCGGGAGACCCGCCCGGTGAACCCGGGCCGGTCCGCGGCCTGCCGGGCCAGCCGGGCGTAGGTCAGCAGCAGGTCGGCCAGCGACTCGGCGATCAGCTTCACGTCGGGGTACTCCCGCAGGCCCTTCGCCTGGTCGGGCACGGACACGGCGTACCCCCACTCCCCCGTGTCCGCGTCGATGCGGACCTGCACGAGTGCGCTGCCGCGGCCGTAGGTGATCCGGGCCAGCGGCCAGTACGTCCCGTCCCCGCCGAGCATGCGGTGCACCTCGGGGTCCACCGCGCGTTCGGGCGCCCCGGGGAGCAGCCGCAGTGCGGGCAGGCCGGTGACGGCCACCCCGCCGAAGGCGCGGAACACCGTCCGGACGTCCTCGGGCACCGCGACCGCCCAGCCGGCCATGACGGCGTCGGCGCAGCCCGCTTCGAGCGTGACGAAGCCGGGGAACTCGGCTGCCAGAGCACGTAGTTGCGCCACCGCGCGGCCGGCGGCGTCGCGCGGTACGGTGTGGCGGCGCACCGGCCGGCCGAGGAAGTCCCCACTGACCGCACTGGTCAGGAGCAGTGCCCGTCCGTCGCCCACGATCCGGAACTGCACTTCGCTGCTTCCGGTGTCGGCGGTGTTGTGGCGAGTGGAGAAGTGCGGCTCCCAGTGCACCGCGCACGGGTAGCCGGGCAGGGCGCGCAGGTCGACGAGGTCGGTCAGCGAGTCGCCGCGCCCGACGAGTGCGGCGAGTTCGGCGTCGGCCCCCTCGGCCTCGGCCACCTCGATGCTCGGGACGGCCGGCACGAGGTGCGTACCGCTGGCCGGCCGTACGCCGGTTCCGTCGGCCAGCCGCTCGGCGAACCCGTGGAGCCAGCCGGTGAACTCCGGCGCTTCGACGGTGACCTCGCACTCGTCGCCCCACGGGTTGACCGCCACGACGGGCCCCCAGCAGGCGGTCCCGGTACCGACGACGAGCGACCCCGCGCCGAACTCCAGCTCGCCGAGGGTCCAGTAGCCGTCCGAGAACACCGCGCGGCCGCGCGGTCCGAAGCCGTACGCGTGCTCCTCGGTCTCCAGACCGCCGATCTCCCGCAGGACGACCCGTACCTCCTCCGGCACGTCCACGCCCCAGGCGTCCATCTCCGCATCGGTGAAGCCGTCGGCCAACTCGACCTCGTCGCCCCGCTGCCGCAGCGACCGCAAGGCGGCGACCGCCTTCGCCGCCCGAGCCGTTCCCGCGTCGTCCATGTCCCGTGCTCCCCGTGCCGTACGACCGTCTGGTGCGCCGAGCCTAGGCCGGTCCAGGTCAAGGAGCCCCCGGGGTCACGGAGTCACGGGGACATGGCGTCACGGCGTCATGGCGTCACGGACCTTCGCGGTGTCGACGAACTGCTCGAACCGGACGATGCGGCCCGCGCGGACGGTGAAGTGGTGGGCCACGCGGACGTCGAGCGGCTTGCCCGTTGCCTTGTGGGTCGCGGTGTAGCGGGCCAGGACGACGACGTGCTCGCCCTCGGTGACGTACGTGTCGTCGTGGGCGGTCCAGCCGTCCCAGTCGGCGGCCAGGCGTTCCATGACGGCGGAGGTGACGCCTTCAGGCGTGCGGTAGGTGCCGGCGAGGGGGAAGCCCGCCATCTCCGTCCATTCGACGTCGTCGGCCAGGGTGGCACGCAGGGCCTGGAGGTCTCCGGCCGCGGAGGCCAGGTACTGGCGGCGCACCACGGCGGCGGGCGCCGTGGAAGCGGCGGGATCGGTGTCGGTGTGCTGGTGCATCCGGATCAGCTCCAAGCCATTTCGCCCGTGACGACCTTCGCGCCGATCTGCACCGCGATCAGCATGCCCGCGTCGGGGTGGCGGGCGGTCATGGCGTCGGTGAGGGCCTGGCCGTCGGCGGCCTTGCCGAGCTCGGTTTCGAAGGCGGTGAGGTAGTCGCGGGTGTACGAGATGGGGGTGGCATCGGTGGCGGTGCCGGGCAGGCGGTGGCCCGGAACCACCAGGGCCGGGTCGAGTGCGGCCATCTCGTCCAGGGCCCTGACCCAGGCGGCGCGGGCCTCGGGGGTGGCGGTGTCGGCGACCCAGACGTGTTCCTGCTGGAAGGTGAGCACGCCGGCGACGACGGCGCGGTGCTCGGCCTGCCAGAGGTAGTGCCGGTCGGGGAGCTCCGGGGAGGCGGCCTTGAGCTCGAAGCGGAAGCCCTCGAGGGTGATGTCTCCGGTCAGCGGCTCCATCTCGACCAGGCGGGTCGGGCGGTTGACGCCGACGGGCTCCCAGGCGGCGAGCTTGCCCCGGTAGGCGGCCTCGATGTGGTCGATGACGATCGGCGTCGCGAGGATCCGGGCCTCGGGGAAAGCGTCCGCGATGACCTCGGCGCCCCAGTAGTAGTCGGGGTCCGCGTGACTGATGAACACCGTGGTGAGGTTCTTGCCGGAGTCGAGGATCTCGGCGACCAGCCGGTGGCCGTCGGCGCGGGTGAAGCCGGTGTCGATCAGGAGCGCGTCCCGCTCACCGGTGATGAGGGTGGCCGTCTTGTTCTTCGAGCCGACGGGGAAGTCCAGGTCGATGACCTTGAAGTCGAGAGCGTTCATGATCACACCACCATCGATCCGGTGCGGGCGGAGGCGAACTGCTCCAGGAGGGTGTCGATCGTGTCGGGCTCGGCGTGGCCGACGGCCAGCACCGCCGTACGGTCGCCGTCCTGGGCCAGGAGGGTCGGATAGGCCTGCGCGCCCAGGGCCGCGGCCCGTCGGAAGTCGGCCTCGGCGGCGCGACGGGCGGCCGGTGCGGTGAGCGCGGCGCCGACCGCGACGGCGTCGAGGCCGGCTGCCGCGGCGATGCGGGAGAACGTGCCGGGATCGGACAGGCTCAGGCCGTCCTCGTAGAACGCGGCCTGCACGGCCAGGGCCAGCTCCACCGCCCGTTCCGGGGCGGCCTGCCGCAGCACCGCCATGCCCAGGGCGGCGTCCGCGGAGTCCATGACGAACGAGCCGTCGGCGATCAGCCGCTCGTACCCGGGCCCGAACACGACACCGGTCATCTCGCTGATCTTGGCGTTGGCGCCCTGGACGTAGCCGAACTCGCGGATCGGCACGGCCCGCGGCCCGGTGAACAGGCCACCCGACACGACCTCCACGGGCAGCTCGGGGTGGCGGCGCGCGACCTCGGCCAGGGTGGGCGCGAAGCCGTAGGACCAGCCGCAATAGGCGTCGAAGACGTAGAGGAGTTTCATGCGCGGACCTTTGCAGAGGGAGTCTGGAATCGGGGGTCGCCCCACACCGAGGCGATGTACCTGCCTGAACAGTATCTGCTGTGTCAGGTATTCCCGCGCGGCGAAGGGCCCCGCCCTCGGGACGCGAGCCGGACGTATGCCCTACCGCAGCCGGGGCAGCGCGTCCCGCGCCGAGTGGGACAGGATCCGCAGGCACTCCATGAACTGCTCCCGCGCCTCCTCGGGCAGCGGAGCAAGGAAATGGCGGCGGATGTTCTCCACGTGCAGTCGGCTGGCCCGCACCACGACGTCCTCGCCGTGCTCCGTGAGCCGCAGCAGCCGGCCCCTGCGATCGCCGGGATCATCGGCGCGCACCACCAGGCCGGCCGCCTCCATCCGGTCCACCAGCCGGGTCATCCCGCCCGTGGTCAGGACCCGTTCCTGCGCGACCGTCCGCATCGACACCCCCGGACCGCCCGCCCTGCCCACGATCAGCAGCACCTCGTACATCGCGTGAGTGATCCCGAACTCCTCCTCGATCGCACTGCCGAGCAGGTACTCCAGCCGTCCCGCGGCCCCCTGCAGCCGCCCGAACGCGAGCACCAGCCCGTCGTTCGCCGCCTCCTGCGCCGAAACGATTCCCGCACCGTCGCCCACCCGCCTCACCCCTCACCTCGTCCGGACCCAGGGCACGATCATCACCCGCAGTCCGCATGCGCGCGTCGGCGAGGTCCGGGATCAATCACAGCTGAGCAGCTCTCAGTCATGGTTGATCAGCCCCGGTCCAGGGGCTACCGTCTCCCCGGAACGCCCCAAGATCGGCCCGGCCCGCCACAAAGGAACGCCCGTGATACGCAGCCCCCGTAGAACCCTCGTGGCCCTGGCCGCAGCCACCGCCCTCGGCAGCGTCGGGGTCACGGCACTCGCCGTCGCCCAGCCCGCCGCTCCCGCCGCCGGCGACGCCATGCCGTACGCGGTCGAAGACTTCGCGGGCTACGTGCCGGATCCCGCTCCGGTGCCACTGGAGGCCACTTTCAACGATCCCGCCAAGACGGCTCCGCGGCCGCAGGGCGTCAGTCCCAGCGCGTGGGGGAACCAGAACGCCGTCCGCGACCAGCTGATCGACCTCATCCAGCGCGCCGAGAGGGGCTCGCTCGTCCGCGGGTCCGTCTACCTGTTCACCGATGACGAGGTCCGCAAGGCGCTCCTGGCGCGTAAGGCGGACCTGCGGATCCAGCTGCTCCTGGACGGGGACGCGGTGGCGAGCCAGGTGTGGAAGCCGGGGCCGGACGGGACTCCCGAGGCCGTGGCGACCGGCAGCGAGTACAAGGCGCTGAGCGACGCGCTGGGGAAGGCGGAGTACGGGCAGAGCGTCGACGCGGACACCGCGGGCTCGTTCGTCCTGGCCTGTCCGCAGGACCGCGGGTGCGTCGGCAACCGCGTCCTCGCGCCGGCCGGCGGTACCGGTGAGGGCGAGTCCGCCATCAACCACAACAAGTTCTTCCTCTTCGAGAAGGTCGGCGCCACCTCGAACGTGGTCTTCCAGGCCTCGGCGAACCTGACGTCCAACCACCGTGTCGGCATGTACAACAACGCCGTCACCATCCCCGACGCCGGGCTCTACCAGGAGTACAGCCGGTACTGGAAGCAGCTGCTGGACCACGGGACGCACGGCGCGGGCCTGCCGGACAACTACACGACCACGGACGTCGGCACGTACAAGACGTACTTCTTCCCGCGCATCGAGTCGGACAGGGACATCGCGCCGGGCTCCCCCGTCGACCCGCGCGACGACGCCGGGACGGACACGGTCGTCTCGCTCCTCAAGAACGTGGACTGCAAGGCCGTACCCGCCACCCAGGTCCGCATCGGCATGTACGCCTTCACCCGGACCCAGGTCGCCGACAAGCTGCGCGAGATGCAGTCCGCGGGCTGTGAGGTGCAGGTGGTGCACAACGGGGACGCCGGGAACGTCGGCAGCGCGGTCAAGAGCGCCCTCGCGACCGCCGGGCTGAAGACGCTGCGCGCGTGCGAGGGCACCGAGGCGGGGGCCGGGGCCCTCGGCATCCACTCGAAGTACCTGCTGATCGACGGCACGTACCTGGGAACCGGCGGGCGCCAGCTCGTCTTCACGGGCAGCCACAACTACACGTACCCGAACCTGCGCTCCCAGGACGAGACGCTCCTGAAGATCGAGAACACCGGCGTCTACGAGAAGTTCCGCCAGAACTTCGACAAGACGCTCCTCGAAGGCGGCCACTGCAACCGCACCTACGCGACCGCGCCGTAACCGGCCGCGCCCGGCCGTGGCCCTCACGCCATGGCTGGGCCGTCAGGCCTTGCGGACCACGCTGGACTTGAGCTGCATGGGACCGAAGCCCTCCACCTTGCAGTCGATGTCGTGTCCGTCGACGCCGTCGACCAGACGGATGTTGCGCACCTTGGTGCCCGCCTTGATGCCGGACGTGCTGCCCTTGACCTTGAGCCCCTTGATCACGGTCACCGTGTCACCGTCGGCGAGCACATTGCCCACCGCGTCCTTGACCACGCGCTCCCCGGCATCCGCCGCCGCCTCGGCCGGGGCGGCCGGGGCGGCCGACCACTCGTTCCCGCATTCGGGGCAGACGAGCAGGGCACCCATTTCGTAGGTATAGGCGCCGGAACACTTGGGACATGGAGGCAGAGCGGTGTCGGTCATCCCGAAAGTATAAATGCGGTGCCTCGCATCGATCATCCTCACTACACTCGCCCATGCGCGCCGCCGATTGAGCGCCGCGCCTTTTGATGCCGAGTGATGAGAAGAAGGGGAACCGGGCCATGTGCATTCACCGCACCGCCGCCTTCGTTCCCCCGTCCCGGTACGACGTGATCCCGGTGTCTCACAGTGCGCGGTGCCGGCTGCGCGGCCGTCACCGTATGCCCGTGACACACCTTTAGCCTCCGCTTCCGCATATCCCCGCTCCCCGTACGCCGCCCCGCGCGCCGTACGCCGTCGGGGCGGGCGGAGCCGTGCCCGGGAATCGCGCCGCCCTCTTCACCATTCGAGATCATTCGAAAGGCCTCGAGCCATGCGCACCAGCACCATCCCCACGACCGCCGTCCGGAACCTGGGCATCCTCGCCCATGTGGACGCGGGCAAGACCACCCTCACCGAACGCATCCTGTTCGCGACCGGCGCCATCCACAAGCGGGGCGAGGTCCACAACGGAACCACCGTCACGGACTTCGACGCCCAGGAGCGCGACCGCGGCATCACCATCTTCGCCGCGGCCGTCAGTTGCACCTGGGGCGGTCACCGCGTCAACCTCATCGACACCCCGGGGCACGTCGACTTCTCCGACGAGGTCGAGCGGTCCCTGCGGGTGCTGGACGGGGCCGTCGCGGTGTTCGACGCCGTCGCCGGGGTCGAACCGCAGAGCGAGTCGGTGTGGCGGCAGGCCGACCGGCACGGTGTGCCGCGGATCGCGTTCGTCAACAAGCTGGACCGGGCCGGCGCCGACCTCGACACGGCGGTGGCCTCGATCCGGGAGCGGCTGGGCGCCGTTCCCCTGGTGGTCCAGCTGCCCATCGGGCGGGAGGACGGATTCACCGGCGTCGTCGACCTGTTGGAGATGCGCGCGCTGCTCTGGCACGCGGGCGCTGACACGTACGAGACGGGGCCGGTCCCCGAGCCGCTGCGCGAGGAGGCGGACCGGCGTCGGCGGCTCCTCGAGGAGGCCGTCGCCGAACTCCACCCGGACGCGCTGGAGGAGTTCTGCGCGACGTCGGCACTGACCGGGCCGGCACTCGCGCGCGCCCTGCGGGAGCTGACCCTGCGCGGGGACGGTGTGGTGGTGCTGTGCGGTTCGGCGTACCGCAACCGCGGGATCGAGCCGCTGCTGGACGCGGTCCTGGCGTACCTGCCGTCCCCGGCGGACATGCCGCCGGTACGCGGGACGGTGGACGGTGCGGGCGGCGCGGAGCAGGAGCGGGCCGCCGATCCGGCGGCGCCGTTCGCCGCGCTCGCCTTCAAGGTGACGGCGACGGCGACCGGACGGCTCACCTACCTGCGCGTCTACTCGGGCACGCTCCGCAAGGGCGCGACCGTACTGGACGCGGTCACGGGCCGCACGGAGCGGGTCGGCCGGATCCTTCGGGTGCAGGCGGACCGGCACGAGGAACGGGAGGAGGCGGTGGCGGGCGACATCGTCGCCGTGGTCGGGCTCAAGGCCGCCCGCGCCGGAACGACCCTGTGCGCGCCCGGCGCACCGCTGGTCCTCGAACCGCCCTCGGTGGCCGAACCGGTGGTGTCCGTGGCGGTCGAGGCCCGTCGCAGCACCGACACGGGCCGGCTCTCGGCCGCGCTGGCGCGGCTCGTCGAGGAGGATCCGTCGCTGGTGGTGCGGTCCGATCCGGAGACGGGCCAGACCGTGCTGTCGGGGATGGGCGAACTCCATCTGGAGGTCGCGGTGGAGAAGATCCGCAGCGGCCAGGGCGTGGAGGTCGTCGTCGGCCGTCCGCAGGTCTCGTACCGGGAGACCGTCGTGCGCGGCGTGACCGGTCTGGTGTACCGGCACGTCAAACAGGACGGCGGCTCGGGCCAGTTCGCGCATGTGGTCCTCGACGTCGAACCGCTGGAGGAGGCGGGGTTCGAGTTCCGGTCCACGGTCGTCGGCGGCCGGGTGCCGCAGGAGTACGCGCGGGCCGTGGAGGCCGGCTGCCGGGACGCCCTCGCCGAGGGACCGCTCGGCGGTCATCCGGTGACGGGGCTGCGGGTGACGCTGGTCGACGGGGCGACGCACTCCAAGGACTCCTCGGAGATGGCGTTCCGGACGGCGGGCCGCTTCGCGCTGCGCGAAGCGCTGCGCGCGAGCACGCTGGAGCTGCTGGAGCCGGTCGTGGAGGTCACGGTCACCGTTCCGGATGACGGCGTCGGGGCGGTTCTGGGCGACCTCGCCGCGCGCCGCGGCCGGGTGTCCGGGTCCACCACGGAGTCCGGGACCGCGGTGATCACGGCGACCGTGCCGCTGGCGGAGCTCTTCGGGTACGCGTCCCGGCTGCGCGGCCGTACGCAGGGCCGGGGCACCTTCACCACCCGGCCGACCGGCCTCGCGCCGGTACCGTCGTCGGTCGCCGGCGTACTGCTGGCCCGGTAGCGGCGGGGCCTGAGTTCCCCCGCCCTGCCCCGGTCCGCCGGGGCGGGGCGGGGCAGGGACGGCGACGGCGACGCTTCGCGGAGCGGGCCCGAACTGCCCTGCGGGAGCTGGCGCACCTCGCGGACGCCCCGGGCCGCGGCGCCGCCCCCGGCCGGGGTACGGGGAGGCGGGGCGACTCGCCCGCGCCACCCGTATAACCTGACCGCTCCCCTGCCATGCACCACCGCAAAGGAATTCGCGTGATACACCGCGCCCGTAGGGCACTGTTCACCGTGGCCGCCGTCGTGGGCCTCGCCGGTGCCGGCGCGGCGGCTCTCGCCGTCGCCCAGCCCACCACGGCCACCACCGGCGGTCCCGAGGCCATGCCCTACGCTGTCGAGGACTTCCCCCATGACCTCCAGGTCATGTCGTGGAACATGTGCGGCCCCCAGCGGGCGACCTGGCACTGCGAGGGCACCGGCAGCCCCGAGGACAAGGTGGGCGTGGTGACGGACCAGGTCCGGAAGAACCGCGTGGAGGCCGCGCTGCTCCAAGAGGTGTGCGAGAACGACCTCACCCTCCTGATGGACCGGCTCGGAGCGGGCTGGAGCAAGAGCTTCGAGCCGTACCAGTGGTCACAGAACGGCACGAAGTGGAACAGCCGTTGCGGTGAGGACACCGGGCGGGCCGACCGCATCGGGACGGCGATCGTCGTCAAGGGGCAGCTGGCCGACGCCCGTCAGTACCCGACCACCCAGCCCCCGACGGGCCAGCAGTCTCCGTTCCAGTGCGCGACCGCGTCCTCCTGGGGCGTACGCCTGTGCAGCGTCCACGCGGCGCGCGTGGGAGCCAACCCGGACCTGCCCAAGGAGGACTACCGGGACGAGCAGTTCGCCGAGATCAAGGCCGTCGTGGGCACGTTCCCCCGTACGGTCTTCGGCGGAGACTTCAACTCCCTCTCCCCGGACGACCCGAACAACACCGCCGCCGCCGTGTGGCCCGCCGGCCTCTACTCCACCGGACCGGGCACCCCGGGCTACCAGGAGTGCGACCAGAGCGGCACGTCGCGCACGGGACGGCCGACGCACAACTTCGGCGGCAAGATCGACTACCTCTTCAGCAGCGAGACCCGGCGGTGGTGCAACGTGTCTCCCACGCCCTACTCGGACCACCGGGTGCTCGTCGAGAGCCTCAGCGTCGACTGACCGGCTGAGAGGCTGACCGGCTCCGGGCCTACAGGCGGACGTTCCAGTCGACCGAGGAGCGCAGGGTGCGGGCGATCTTCGGGTCGCGGACCGCCGGCGTGCGGTCCTCGGCCGTGACGGTCAGCTTGTGCGTCCGCAGGTCGAAGAGCCACAGGTCCGTGACCGCCACCTCGGTCCGGCCCTGGAACCGCTTGAGTTCCCGGCCGTCCAGGTACCAGCGGACCACGGGCTGGCGGCCGTCCGCGCCGGCCAGCCGGGGCACGGCCGCCTTCGCGGTGTGGCGCAGCCGCAGGGTGCGGTCGGCCGGGGTGAGCGGGGTGGCGATCCGCGCGTGCTGGTAGAAGCCCGCGATCATCGACTCGACGCCGGGGAGGTTGAAGGGCTTGCCGAGGACCCGCATGATCGAGCCGTCGGTGGGCCGGCGCAGCCCGGTGACGTAGTAGCCGCCTCCCTCGTACGCGCCGACCGTGCCGCCGTCCGGCGAGGGCTCGCCCAGCCAGCGGTACCACTTGGCCCGCTGTGCGGCCAACTGGTCGGCGGTCAGGGTGGAGACGTTGGAGTCGCCGGGCTCGGGGCCGGTGTACCTCTCGTAGTCCGGGACACCGGGGTAGAAGTACTCGTCGGCGAGCTTGCCGAGCGAGTGGCCGGTCTCGTGGATGGCGACCTGACCGGACTTGGCGTGGCCCGCGGAGGCGGTCGATATGCCCTCGTAGCCGAGGGTGGCGCTGGGCTCGTTGTAGCCCGCCCCGCCGTACTTGGCGCTGTTGGCCAGGACGATGACCAGGTCGGCCGCGGGTGCCTTCGCTACGTACGAGTCCACCTTGGGCTGGTCTATGCAGAGCAGCCGCTCGATGTCCTCGCACCAGAAGTACGCGCCGAGCGCGGTGTCGCGGGTGGTCGCCCGGTCCGGGTCGCCGGTGACGCCCGAGTCGTGGGAGACGGCGTCGACCGTCCAGACGTTGAAGAGGTTGCGGTAGGTGGCGTACGGCTCGATCGCCGTCACCTCGGCCCACTTGTCCTTGGCGTCGGTGTGGAACTTCGCCAGCTCGGCCGCCGTGTAGCCGTCGCCGATGACGACGACGTCCAGGCGGTCGGCGGTGGGGCCGTTGTCGACGACCTTGGTGACCTCGCCGTCGGCGGCCCGGTCGGCCTCGGAGAGCCGGGCGGACCCGCTCTTCGCCGCGCCGCCGCCGGCCGGTACGCGGGCGTGGCCCGATCCGGCCTCGCCGCCGTGCTCCGGCCCCGGTATCTCCACCTCGACCCGGGTCTTCGCCGGTGCGTCCGGCGTGCCTGCCGCGCGGGCGGGTCCGGCGGCCAGCAGCGCGGCGCTCGCGATGACCGCCACGACGACCGGGCGGAGTGCGGTGCGGACGGCGGGGCGTTGGGGCGGGGCCATGAAGTCCTCCTGCGGCAAGGGAAGTTAAACGGGAAGGTAAGTGCAGTGAATCGGTTGCTTAAACTAAGTGGCGCGCGGGTGGTGCGCAATGGCCCGCTCCCCCTGAATACTGGGGAGTTCCAGCAACCAGGGGGATTCCATGGACGAACCGGCCGCAATCGGCCGCAGGGTTCAGCGCATGCGCACGGACCTCGGGCTGACCCAGCGGAAGCTGGCCGAGCCCTCGTACACCCCGGCGTACATCTCGACGCTGGAATCGGGCAAGGTGCGGCCCTCCGAGGCCGCGTTGCGGTTTCTCGCCGGCCGCCTCGGCACCTCGTACGAGGAGCTGACCACCGGGCGCCCCGTGCACCTGGCCACCGAGCTGCGGCTCTCCCTCACCGACGCCCAGCAGACACTGGCGTCCGGCGCCGCGGACGAGGCCGCGGCACACTTCCGCCGGCTGCTCGCCGAGGCGCGGCGCCTCGGACTGGCCCCCGAGCAGGCGCAGGCGCTGCTCGGGCTCGGCGACTGCGCCCTGGAGTCGGGTGAACTGCCCGAGGCGATCGTGAACTTCGAGGCCGC
Organism: Streptomyces sp. NPDC060031; assembly: GCF_042736805.1. NCBI lineage: Bacteria > Bacillati > Actinomycetota > Actinomycetes > Kitasatosporales > Streptomycetaceae > Streptomyces > Streptomyces sp. NPDC060031. The sequence goes on along the minus strand of NZ_JBHWVM010000017.1, from coordinate 30,789 downwards.
GGAACGGCTCCTGGCCGACGAACCGCTCACCCGCCGCGTCCGCCCGATCCGCGGCCGCGCCATCGCGCACCTGCTCGCCGGGGAGCTGCGTTACGCGTGCTACCTCCTCGAGAGCGCCATCGACGAGCTGGGCGCGAGCGGGCTGGCCGACCCCGAGGCGCTGGTGCTGCTCTACGCCGCGGTCATCGGGCCGTACATCGACATGGGCGCCCATGCCCGGGCGGCCCATGCCGCCGAACTCGCGCTCTCGCTGGCCCCGCAGGTCAGCGACCCGGCCCTGGTCGCGGGGATGCACCGGCAGGTCGCCCGGACGTTCCTCGCCGAGGGGCGCGTGGCCGACGCGGACGCCTCCCTCGCCAAGGCCCAGGCGATCTACGGGCAGCTACAGCTGCGCACCGATCTGGCGCACTGCCACTGGATGCGCGGCTACGTACAGGCCCAGAACGGTGAACTGACCTCGGCGGAGCGGGAGTTGCGTACGGCCCGGGACATGCTCTCGGCCCGGCGCGCGGCCCTGTACACCGCCCAGGTGGAGGTGGAGCTGGCCGACGTACTGCGCCAGCTCGGCCGGTACGAGGAGGCGGCCGAGCTCCTTTCGGCGCTGCTGGAACTGGGGGACAGCCACGGCGCCGTGCACGCGGGCGGGGCGCACCGGCTGCTGGGCCTGATGGCCGAGGAGCGCGGCGAGAACGAGTCCGCCGAGGAGCACTACGTGCAGGCCCTGGCGCTGCTGGAGCGCAGCGGGGCGACGGGCGACCTCGCCGATCTGTGCCGGCTCCTGGGTGACCTGCTGCGGCGGACCGGCCGGCCCGAGGCGGCCTTGGACGCGTACCGCACGGGCCTCGGCCATCGTGCGGCTCCCGGCACCACCACGCTGGGTCCGGCGCCCGCCGCCCCGGCCTTCCCCCCGATCCGGCCCGCGCCCCGGTAGCCGGGCCCCCGGGCCCTAAAGGTCGATCCAGTAGCGCCGCTTGGGACCGATCAGCGTCTCGCGGACGTCCTCCAGCACGCCGCCGTTGCTCTCGATCGTGCGGATCGAGGCCCGGTTGCCGGGGTCACAGGTCAGCAGCACCCGGTCCATCCCCAGCAACCGTGCCTCGTGCAGGACCTCGCCCAGGGCCCAGGTGGCCAGGCCGCGGCCGCGCGCCGAGGGGCGGACGCTGTAGCCGACGTGGCCACCCGCGTCGAGCAGGAAGCCGTTCAGGTAGTGCCGCAGGTCGATGGCGCCGAGGTAGGTGTCGTCCTCGGCGATCCACCAGTACGTGGCGTGGACGCGGCCGTGCTCGACCGGCACCGTCCGGTCCCCGTACTGCCGCAGCCGCTCCGTCCAGGCGGCGAAGCCCCGCAGGGTGTCCACGTCGTCGTCGGAGCCGAGCCCGGCTCCGTCCATGTGGGCGTCGTCGCCCCATTCCTTCTGCGCGGCGAGCCACGAGTCGTACAGGCGGGGGGTGGGCGTGATCAGCTCGGGCATAGGCGGACGATAACAGTCCGATCATCCGACGCCCGGCGCGGACCGGCCGCGACCGCGGCGCCCGCCGGCCCCCGCCACCGGTCCCCGCCGCTGCCCTCACCCCAGCGCCGCCAGCAGCTCACGCTCGCGCTCCGGGCTGAGGCCGGCCCGGCGGGGGCGGCCCAGGCCCTCCTCGCGCTCCCAGCGCAGGGTGTCCGCCAGCAGCTCCGCCCGGGGCCGGTGGCGCAGACCGGCCGCCCTCGCCGCGGCGCCGCTGCGGGAGCTGAAACCGGACCAGTCCGGGTCCGCCATCCACATCGCGAGCGACTCCGGGCCCATGAACTGGACCACCTCCTGCCCGAGCAGCCAGTCGGGATCGGCGTCCACCACCTGTCCGGTGTGCCCGCCGATCCGCCTCGAGAGGGCGACCCACTCCCCGAAGGGCACGACCGGGCCGACCGCGTCGTACGTTCCGGTCGTCCCCTTCTGCGCGCAGTCGAGCAGCCACGCCGCGAGGTCCCGGGCGTCGACCGCCTGGGTCGGGACGCCGGGAGAGGCGGGCACGAGCATCGGTGCCGACGGCTCGCGGGCCGCGCGGCCGACCCAGTACCCGGTGCGGCCGCTGTGGTCGCCGGGCCCGCCGATCAGTCCCGCCCGCGCGATGAGGAGCCGGTCGCCCACCGCGTCCGTGGAGGCTTCCTCGCAGGCCACCTTGGCCTGCCCGTACTGGTCACGGTCGGCCTCGTCCGCCTCGGCCGCCGGGAGCAGTTCGGCCGACTCGTCCGCGCCCGGCCGCGCGTGTGAGGCGTACGCGCTGACCGAGGACACGTACGACCAGTGGGCCGCCCGTCCGCCCAGTGCCGCCAGCGCCCCGCGGACGAAGCCGGGCTGCCACGACACCTCCACCACGGCGTCCCAGTCCCGACCGGCGAGGCCGTCGTACGCGCGGGGGTCGCGCCGGTCCGCGGCGAACAGCGTCGCCCCGTCGGCCACTTCGCCGCTCTCCCCGCGGGCCAGGCAGGTCACCCGGTGCCCGCGTGCCAGTGCCTGCCGCGAGACCTCGCGGCCCACCCATGCCGTTCCACCCAGTACCAAGATCTCCATCGGCCCACTCAAACACGGACCGGGTGCCCGTGCGCCCGCTCTTCGCCGAGAGCGGAGCGCGCAGCGCGCATAGACTCGCCCGATGGACATGGCTGGCATACATTTCGGGACCACCGACTGGTCGTTGGTCCCCACGTCGGAACATCCGGGCGAATCCGGCAGCGCGACGTGGCGCACGCGCGCATTCGGTTCCGTGCGGGTCCGGATGGTGGAGTACAGCCCCGGCTACGTGGCCGATCACTGGTGCAGCCGGGGCCACGTCCTGCTGGTCCTGGAAGGGACGCTCACCACCGAGCTGGCGAACGGCGAGGTCGTCACGATCAACGCGGGCAGCAGCTACCAGGTGGGGGACGACATGGAGCCGCACCGCTCTAGCACCCTGGAGGGTGCCCGGCTCTTCGTGGTCGACGCCGGCGGCGGGGGCTAGCCCCACCCAGGGGCGACCGGTCTGCCGGATGGGGGGCCGAGCTGCCGTCAACAAGGCTTGCCCCATGACGACTTACGCGAAGAAGACCCTGCTGCTCGCCCTCTCCGCGGCCTCGGTGGCCGCCGGCCTGACCGTCACGGGAGCCGGCGCCACCGCGGCCGCCGCCCAGCCCATGTCCGGTACTCCGCGGCTTGCTTGGCATCCCTGCGCCCGGCCGGACGGTCCCGCCGCCCAGGAGTGCGCCGAGCTGCCCGTGCCGCTCGACTACCGCGACCCCGCGGGCCGGCAGATCACCGTCGCCGTCTCCCGGATCCGCAGCGAGCGGCCCGGGGCCCGGCGCGGCACGCTCGTCGTGATCCCCGGCGGCCCGGGCGGTTCCGGCGTGCAGCGGCTGGCGCAGAAGGGCGCCGCCCTGCAGAAGGAGACGGACGGCGCGTACGACCTCGTCGCCTTCGACCCGCGCGGGGTCGGCGCCAGCACCACCGCGAGCTGCGACCTGGCCCCCGAGGACCGCTACCTCACCAACCTGCGGTCCTGGCCGGGCCCGGACGGCGAGATCACCGGGAACGTGGCCCGCTCCCGGCGCATCGCGCAGGCCTGCGCACGAAGCGGCGGCGCCGTCCTGCGCAGTTTCACCACGGACAACCAGGTCCGCGACCTGGACCGCTTCCGTGAGGCGCTCGGCGAACGCAAGCTCTCCGCATGGGGCGTCTCGTACGGGACGTACGTCGCGGCGCAGTACGCCCAGAAGTTCCCCGAGCGCACCGACCGCTGGGTGCTCGACAGCAGCGGCGACCCGGATCCGAAGCGGGTCGCACGGGGCTGGCTGGCGAACATGTCGCAGGGCGCGGACGACCGCTTCCCCGACTTCGCGGCCTGGGCGGCCCACCAGGACCGGGAGCAGGAGGACCTGCGGCTGGCCGCGCGGCCCGAGGAGGTGGAGCCGCTGGTCCTGGCGCTGGCGGCCGAGCTGGACCGCGCACCGCGGGAATCGACGACCACGGGCGCGCCGCTGACGGGCAACGGCCTGCGCCAGGTGCTGCAGAACTCCCTCTACAGCGACTCCGCCTTCGCCTCCTTCGCCCGTCTGGTCAAGGCGGCCCAGGATCCGGCGCACCCGCCCGTGCTCCCGCCGGAGCTCGCCCAGCCCCTGCGCAACGAGGACGCCGCCGTGATGGTCGGGGTCATCTGCAATGACGTGGCGTGGCCGCGCACGTCCGTGGCCTCGTACCAGCGCGCGGTCGACGCGGACCGGGCCCGGCACCCCCTGACCGCCGGCATGCCGGTGAACGTGCTGCCCTGTTCCTCCTGGCAGACCGCCCCGGCGCAGAGGCCGGTGCGGATCACCGACGAAGGCCCCTCCAACATCCTCATGATCCAGAACCGTCGGGATCCGGCGACTCCGCACTCCGCGGCCCTGAAGATGCGCGAGGCGCTGGGCGACCGGGCCGTTCTGGTCACGGTGGAGCGCGGCGGCCACGGCGTGTACCTCGGCAACGGCAACGCCTGCGGGGACCGGGCCGTCACCGGATTCCTCACCACCGGCGAGCGCCCCGCCGGGGACATCGACTGCGCGGGCTGACAGCCCTCACCCGCGCTCTCCCGCAACCGGAACTACTCCGACGGGCAGGGCGGCGTATGGATCCGCGACCAGAACCGTGCCACCGACAGCTTCCCGGCCTGCTGACGGACCGGCTCCGACCACACCGGGGCCGGCCACGGGCGGGCGGGGGCGCCGGCGCTCCGGTGCCGGGTGCAGGGATCCGGGCCCCGGCCCTCCCCGCCCGTGGCGGCTTGCAGCGCCGCGCTGACCAGGGTCGCCAGCAGGTCGATGTCGGAACCGATGTCGAGGCGTACCGTCACCCATTCCGATCCGGTCCGCAGGCGGACGGCGGTGGACCGGGACAGCGCCGGCCGCAGCTTCGTGATCATCGCCCGGGTGAGGTGGACATCGGCCTCGTGTTCGCCGTGGAAGTGGACGATCTCCTGCGATCCGGAGTTCAGTGCGAACTCCGCGTCACAGGGCGGTCGGCCTTCGGTGAGCGCGGGCCAATCCAGCAGCCGTTCACCGGCGCGCCTAGCCGTGTTCATGCCCTGAGCCTGCCTGCACGGGGCCCGGCACCACAAGGCCCGTGGCCCGATGTCACCGTCTGTGGGGCAGAGTTCGCTCAGGCCGCCGATGCCGTGGTGACCACCAGCGGCGGCCGCTCGCGCTCCGCCGACCAGGGGCGGCCGCGGGCGAGGTCCGGATCGGCGAGCGAGAGCGCCTCGGCCACGGACGGACGCTGCGGGACGGCGTCACGGAAGCCGGCGCGCTCCAGAAGTGACGGGTAAAGGCCCACGGGCCACGCGTGGTTGCGCATCTCCTGCCAGGACCCGTCCGTACGCCGCAGCCGCACGGTCAGCTCCTCCCCCGGCCCGTACACCTCGCCGGGTTCGCCGATCCGCAGCGAGGCGTATTGCGTACCGCTGCACGCCGGGTCGGTGGTCAGCAGGACGAGCGGGGCGCCCGGGCGCAGCAGTCGGCGGATCTCCGTGAACACCGCGAGCACGGCTTCCTCGGTCGGCAGCGACGCGAGGACGTGGTTGCACATCACCGCGTCCGCGCAGCCGTCGGGCAGCCCGCTCACGCGCCCGTCCTCGACCAGGTGGTACTCCGCCACGGCCGTGCCCGAGCCGCGGGCGAGCGCCAGCATCTCGGGGGACGTGTCCACTCCCAGCACCCGCGCCCCCCCAGCCGCCGGGCGGCCCGGTCGGCCACCTTGCCCGGGCCGCACCCGTAGTCCACCAGGACGTCGCCGGCGCCGATCCGGCGGGACAGCTCCCGGAAGACGAAGGGATAGCCGAGCAGCCAGTCGGTGGCCGCCTCCACGGCGGCGAAGGCCTGCGCCCCCTCGCTCCCGGACCAGGCTGTCTGCTCTCCCGGCCCGGGATGCCCGGGGTCCTGCGACGCGTTGCCCACAGCCCCACTATCGACCCGGCGCCGCCGGAGCACGGTGGTGCGACACGGCCTCACGGCCGGTCAGGCGGTCATCACCACCCGGGCCGCCGCCGGCGAAGCGACGCGGAGGAGGACGCCGACTTGGCGCCGACGGGCCCGGGCCTGAGCACGCGTACTCATCCCGGCGTGTGCGCAGCGGGTCCTCGCCGGGGGTGCTCGTTTCCCCGGCTCTAGCCGCCGGTCAACGCGGCGAGCACCTTGACGAGCCGCTCCCGGGCGTCCGCGTCGGTGATGATTCCGTCCGCGTCCCGCATGCCGCGGTCCACGGGGATCCGTACGCAGGCCGGCTCCACGATGGCGGCGCCGGTGTAGCCCAGCACCGTCCGCAGCGTGTCCTCGGCGCCCTGGCCGCGGCCCGGGGCGGCCGCGGTCACCCAGGCCGCGGGCTTGTCGCAGATCTCGGTCCCGCCCACCGTCCAGTCGAGCAGGTTCTTGAAGGAGCCGGGAAGGGTGCCCGCGTACTCCGGCGTACAGATCAGGACGGCGGCCGCCCCGGCGATCGCCGCACGCAGTTCGGCCACGGGTGCGGGCAGCGGCTCGGTGTCGTGATCGGGATTGAAGTGCGGGAGCTCCGCCAGGCCCTCGTAGCGGACGGTGCGGACGTCCGGGGGCGCGACGGCCTGGACGGTGCGCAGCACGGCCTCGTTGGAGGAGCCGGCCCGCAGGCTTCCGGACAGCAGGAGGATCACTGGGAGCGTGGACATCCGCCCAACTTATCGTCAGCCGCGGGACGGTACCCGCTCGGCCTCGGGCGCGGAGGGCTGCGCGGGGAACCCGGCCAGTCCCGGCCGGTGCGGGGTGTGCGAGCGGATGTCCTGGACACCGCGGCGCAGGCTGTCGCGCAGGACGCGTCCCAGCGGGCGTTCGATCAGCCGGTGCACGGTCCAGGCCAGCAGCAGCATGGTGGTGGCCACTCCGAGGACCAGGGGGGCGGGTGCCACCCTGTCCCGGAAGTGGTGGATGACGGTCAGCCCGGCCATCATGTGGATCAGGTAGAGCGGGTAGGTGACCGCTCCGGCGTGCGGGAGCCAGCGCCAGCGGATGCCGTCGAGCACCCCGAGCGCTATGGCCGCCATGACCAGGAAGCCCAGCGTGATGATCACGTGAGCGGGCCAGACGGGCGTCTGACCGGCCAGGCCGCGGCCCAGGTTGGAGATCATGCGGTCGTGCACGTAGTGCTGCGCGAGGAGGTACTGGACGCCGACGATGCCCCACAGGATCGCGTTCGGCCGGAATCGGCGCATCAGGTGGAAGGCGATTCCGGCGGTGAAGTACGGGGCGAAGGGCGAGATCGCGAAGAAGGAGAGCACACCGCTGTCGGCGGTCGGAGCCACGATTCCCGCGAGGGTCCACAGCCCGCAGAAGAACACGCAGTTGCGGTAGGTCGTTCCGCGCATCACGACGATCGCGAAGAGCACGTAGAACTTCAGCTCGGCGAAGAGCGTCCAGTACCCGTCGTCGATGTGCGGGACCCCTATGCCGCTTTGGAGCATCGACAGGTTGACCACCACGTCGGTCAGACCTTTGACGCCGCGCACCTCGGGCCAGGCGAAGAGCACGGCGGAGGTGAAGGCCACGGCGGCCCAGTATGCGGGGAAGAGACGGGAGACCCGGGACACCGCGAAGTCACCCACACTGCGGCCCCAGGCGCTCATGCATATGACGAACCCGCTGACCAGGAAGAAGATCTCCACCCCGAGCCAGCCGTAGGCGGCGAAGCGGCTGGCGACCGGGAAGATGGCGGCGGTCGGTCCGCCCCAGGCGCTCGCGAGGACCAGGTAGTGGTAGAGGAGTACGGAGAGCGCGGCGAGGATCCGGACACCGTCCAGGACGACCAGGCGCCGCCCGGCGTCTGCGCCGGGAGGGTGGGCTCCTTCACGAGTACGGCTCTCCGGCCGCAGTTCTCCGGCTGAAGTGCGCGCGCTCATCCCTGGACTCCGCCCCCGTGAATGTATGACAGTCCCCATACCCGCCGTCAGGTCAGCGGAACTGTACAGCTCGCTCACAGGTCGGCCACCCGGGCGGGCGAGTGCACTCGCCCGCCCGCGGGCGGTCCGCGTCAGCTCCAGGTCGCGCCGGCGGGCTCCTGGATGGTGGCGTTGAGCCGGTTGAAGAAGTTGGTCGTGGCGATCATGAGGATGATGGCGGCGAGCTGCTGCTCGTCGAAGTGGTCGGCGGCCTCGTCCCAGACCGCGTCCGGCACCGCCTGACCGGTGCGGTCGGCGAGGCGGGTCGCGGACTCGGCGAGGGCCAGGGCGGCGCGCTCGGCGTCCGTGAAGAACGGCGCTTCGCGCCAGGCGGCCACGGCGTGGAGGCGCTCGTCGCTCTCGCCCACCTTCTTGGCGTTCTCCACCCCGGCGAACACACAGGCACTGCAGCCGTTGATCTGGCTCGCGCGCAGGTGGACGAGCTCCATGAGCTCCTGCGGCACGCCGCCCTGGTACATCGCCTTGTAGAGGTTCTGGATCCCCTTCATGGCGTCGGGCAGGACCATCGCGGGGTTCTTCATACGGGCGTTCATGTGCTTCTCTTCCGTCTCGCGTCTCGTGAGCCGCCGGCGCCTTGCGCACCGGCCCGAGCTCGTCATCCACCGCACTGACGGAACGCGGAGCGCGGATGTGACACGTGAGCGGAAGAAAGTTTCAGCTGCCTTCGGGCGCGGGCGCGGGCGCCGGTGCGGGGACGAGGCCGTCGGCGACCAGGCCGGCCAGGACCGCCTGCCCCAGGGCGTGCACCGCGGACTGGGGGCGGACCATCACGGTGAACTCCTTGACGCGTCCCGTCTCGTCGAACTGGAGCATGTCGATCGCGTGGATCTGCTTGCCGTCCACGGTGGCCCGGAACGGCAGGATCACCGAGGGGGCCTCGGACCCGTCGGCGCTGGTCTCGGCCACGCCCTCGAAGTGCCCGATGTAGCGCAGGTCGTCGAAGATGCGCAGCAGGACCCCGAAGAGCCCCAGCACCATCGGCTTGCCCTCGAACGGCGTGAACTTCACCGGGCTGTAGAAGCGGATGTCATCCGCGAACAGCTCGTCCAGTACGGAGAAGTCGCGCTTCTCCACGGCAGCACGGAATCGTTCGGCAGTCTCCATGACCCCTCCAGACACTCGGTCGCTTACTTTCATACTCAAGAATGTGACTAGTCATTTTTTTGAGTATCATGCAGGGACGGACGAGGAAAGGGAAGGGGTGGCTTCGATGGCCCTGCGACATGCCGTGCTGGCGGCGCTGCTGGACGGCGAGTACAGCGGATACCAGCTGGCCAAGACGTTCGACGTCGGCGTCGCGAACTTCTGGCACGCCCTGCCCCAGCAGCTGTACGCCGAGCTGGCCAAACTGGAGAAGGAAGGCCTGGTCGCGGGTCGGCAGGTGGTCCAGGAGACGCGGCCCAACAAACGCCTGTTCCACGTCACCGACGCCGGCCGCGCCGAGCTGGAGCGGTTCGCCGCGGCCACGCCGAAGCCCTCCTTCATCCGCGACGACCTCCTCGTCAAGGTGCAGTCCGCCGACCTCATCGGCACCGAGCCGGTGATCGAGCAGCTCCTGGAGCGGGCGTCCGCGGCCGAGGGCAAGATCGAGCTCCTCGGCAAGCTGCTGCGGCAGATGCGCGGCGACGCGGACGAGGAGGAGTTCCTGCGCCACGGCGAGCGGATCGGCCCGTACCTGACGGGCCTGCGCGGCCTGGCCTTCGAGCGGGAGCACCGGGACTGGTGCCTGCGGATGGCGGACGTTCTAGGGGAGAGGCAGACGACCTGTGCCGAACGGTGAATACCTGCGCTACGTGGCCCTCGGCGACAGCCAGACCGAGGGGCTCGGCGACGGGGACGACGAGGTGGGCCTGCGGGGCTTCGCCGACCGGCTCGCCGAGCACCTCGCGGCGGCCGACCCGGAGGTCCGGTACGCCAATCTCGCCGTGCGGGGCCGGCTCGCCGGCCAGGTCCGGGCCGAGCAGTTGGAGCCCGCGCTCGCCCTGCGCCCGGACCTGGCCACCGTCGTCGCCGGGGTCAACGACCTGCTGCGGCCGCGCTTCGACGCCGCGGAGGTGGCCGGGCACCTGGAGGAGATGTTCGCCGCGCTCACGGCCACCGGGGCGCGCGTGGCGACCGTGACCTTCCCCGACGTGGGGAAGATCGCTCCGCTCGCGCGGCCGCTGCGGTCCCGCGTGTTCGAATTCAACGCGCACCTCCGCGCCGCGGCCGCCCGGCAGGGCGTCGCGGTCGCCGACGCGGCCCGCGAGGCCGTCGCCACCGACCCGCGGCTGTGGACCTCCGACCGGCTCCACGCCAGCCCCCTGGGCCACGCGCGGATCGCCGCGGCCTTCGCCGAGGCCGTCCGGCTGCCCGGGAGCGACGGTTCCTGGACCCTCCCGCTGCCGCCGCGGGCGCTCCCCACGGCTGCGCAGGCCGCGGCGGCCGAACTGCGCTGGGTGGCCGGGTTCCTCGGCCCCTGGCTCGGGCGCCGGCTGCGCGGCCGGTCCTCCGGTGACGGCCGCGCCGCGAAGCGCCCGGAGCTGCTGCCGGTGAGATGACGGGGCCCGCCCGGGCACGGCGTACCCGCCCCGTCCGGCGGTCAGGCGGTCAGGCGGTCTGCTCGCCGAGGTGCCGCCACAGGAAGGTGTGGGTCAGCGCCCGGTTGAAGGCGCTCTGCTCGTTGTCGGTGGCGCCGGCGTGGCCGCCGCCGGTGTGTTCGTGGAACAGGACCGCGTGGCCGAGTTCGCGCAGGCGGGCGGCCGTCTTGCGGGCGTGCCCGGGGTGGACCCGGTCGTCGCGGGTCGAGGTCATCAGCAGCACCGGCGGGTACATCTGACCGGCGGCCAGATTGTGGTACGGCGAGTACGCGGCGAGGTGCGGGCGGTCGGCCTCGTTGTCGGGATCTCCGTACTCGGCCGTCCAGGAGGCTCCCGCCAGGAGCCGGTGGAAGCGCAGCATGTCCAGGAGCGGCACCTGCGCGACGATCGCGCCGAAGAGTTCCGGGTAGCGGGTGAGCATGGCCCCCATGAGCAGCCCGCCGTTGCTGCCGCCGGCGATGCCCAGCCGGCCGGGGGTGGTGATCCCGCGGGCGGTCAGGTCGGCCGCGACCGCCGCGAAGTCCTCGAAGGCGAGGACCCGGTCCGCTCCGAGGGCGGCCTGGTGCCAGCGCGGCCCGTACTCACCGCCGCCGCGGATGTTGGCGACGACGTACGTGCCGCCGCGGGCGAGCCAGGCCCGGCCGGTGACCCCGCTGTACGCGGGCACCATGGAGAGCTCGAAGCCCCCGTACCCGTAGAGCAGCGTCGGGCCGGGGACGGCCTCGGTGTGCGGGGTCGCGTCCGGGTCGGGGCCGACCACGAAGTAGGGCACCCGGGTGCCGTCCGGCGAGGTGGCGAAGTGCTGCCGTACCAACAGGCCGGTGGTGTCGAAGTGGGCGGGCGCGGACTTCAGGGTCTCCGTGCCCGCGCCGATCTCGCCGCGGTAGAGGGTCGAGGGCCGCAGGTAGGAGTCGACGTCCAGGAAGTACTCGTCGCTCACGTCGGGGTCGGTGTCGGTGACCGTCGCGCAGGCAAGCCGCGGGACGTCGGCCAGCGGGGCGCGCGTCCAGCCCTGCGGACCGGGGGTCAGGACCTCCATGCGGGTGGACACGTCCGCGAAGGTGTTGAGGATCAGATGGCGCCGGGTCGGGGAGAACCCGGCCAGTGCGGTGTGCTCGTCCGGTGCGAACAGCACCTGCGGCTCCCGCTCCCCCGCCAGGAAGCCGTCGAAGTCGAAGGCGAGGAGCGATCCGGCCGGCTGCCCGAGCCACGGCGTCCGCAGGGTCACCAGCAGCCACTGCCGCCAGACGTCCGCGTCGGCGTCGGCGGGCACGTCCACCTTCACCGGCTCCGCCCGTCCGTCGGCTCCGGCTCCGGCTCCGGCGTCCGGGAGGAGGAAGAGTTCGCTGGTGAAGAAGGTGGGACGGCGACCGACGAAGCTGCGCTCGAAACCGGGGGTCGCATCGTGCCAGCCGAAGGCGGACACGTCCCCGGCCGCCGCCTCGAAGACGAGCTCCGCCCGCTCCGGCGCGGTGCCGCGGCGCCAGCGGCGTACGGTGCGCGGGTAGCCGGAGCCGGTCAGCGTCCCGGGCCCGAAGTCGGTCGCGAGGAAGACGTGGTCGTCATCGATCCAGCTGATGCCCGTCTTCGCCTCGGGGACCCGGAACCCGTCCGCGACGAAGGCCTGAGCGGCGAGGTCGAACTCGCGGACGCACACGGCGTCGGAGCCGTCCCGCGACAGCCGCACCAGGGCCCGCCGGTAGTCGGGGTACCGCACGCTCGCCCCGGCCCACACCCAGCTCTCCCCTTCGTCGGCCGCGAGGGCGTCCACGTCGAGGAGGAGCTCCCACTCGGGGTCGTCCGTGCGGTACTGGTCGAGCGTCGTGCGACGCCAGATCCCCTTCGGATGCCCGGCGTCCCGCCAGAAGCTGTAGAGGAACTCGCCCCGGCGGGTGGTGTAGGAGATGCGGCCGGTGTCGTCGAGCACCTCCCGCAGCGCGCTCTGCAGGGCGAGGAAGCCCGGTTCCGCCGTCAGCGCCGCCCGGGTCTCGGCATTGCGCTCCGCCACCCAGGCGAGCGCGTCCGCACCGTCAATGTCTTCGAGCCACAGAAAAGGATCATCGGTCACACCCCGATTGTGCTGCCTGTGGCTCTCGGCGCGGACCAGTTCCCGCCGGCGGCCCCCGGATTCGGCGGTCTTGTGTTCGGCGGTTCCGGGGGCGGGCGGTGTATCTAGAGTGAGTTGAGGTCGATGGTGGCGGCCAGTGCCTTGTACCCGTCGTCATTGAGGTGGAGGTGGTCGGGCGCGGCGTACTCCTGTCGGATCTTCCGCGGGTCGGCCGGGTCTGCCACCGTCCGGTCCAGGTCGACGACGCCGTCATAGGCCCCGCTGGTACGGATCCACGTGTTGACGGCGGTGCGTACGCTCTCTCCGCGCTCGGTCCAGTAGGCGGCGTCGCGGTCCCAGTACGGCGGGATGGTGGTGCCGAGGACCCGGACGCCGCGGGCGTGGGCCTCGCGGATCAGCCGTCGGTGGCCGGCGATGAGTTCCTGCGCGGTGACCTCGGGGCTGGGTGTGTTGCAGTGGTCGGCGGGCAGGTCGGGCTGGACGATGTCGTTGGTGCCCTCCAGGACGATGACGGTACGCACGTCCGGGAGGGCGAGCGCGTCCCGGCGGAAGCGTTCGAGGCCGCTCTCTCCGTAGCACTCGGAGTCGCCCAGCAGCTTGTTGCCGCCGATGCCGGCGTTGACCACGGGGCGCGGACGCCCGGCCGCGGCGAGGCGGTCGGCGAGGGCGTCGGTGTAGCGGCGGTCGGCGCCGGGCGTGGAGCCGAAGCCGTCGGTGAGGGAGTCGCCGAAGGCGACGACCGCGCCCGGGCGGCCGACCGGGCCGCCGGCGCTCTTCACGTCGATGCCGGCCAGGTAGTACCAGGAGTAGCTCTGCTCCGCGAACGCCTCCGCGGAGGCGTCCCCGAGGTGGTTCCCGCCGGCCCGGTAGGTGGTCGCCATGGCGGCGTTGTGGAAGGTGGCCGGGCCGGTGGGGCCCTCGAAGTACAGGGTGACGGTGAGCTGCTCGAAGGCGGCGACGGGCAGGTCCAGCGCGTCGCTCGACAGCTCCCGGCCGGCGGGGATCGTCACCGCGCCGGTCCCGTTGAAGCGGAGCGGGCGTACGCTCTGCGGCTGCACCGCGGCGCCGCCGGCGCTCCGGGCGACGCTCGCGCCGGTCAGCCGCAGCGGGGTGGTGCCGTACGCGTTGGAGAGCCGTACGCGCAGCTCGGAGCCCTGGGCGCCGACGCGGATCACCTGGCGTACGGAGTGGTTGGCGAAGCCCGCCTCGGACCAGTTGGGGTACCAGTCGGTGTGCGCGGGGGCCTGCTGCGAAGTGCCCCAGGCGCTGCGCCAGGGCGTCGGGCGGGCGACGGCGGGCGTGGTCGCGGCCCCGGCGACGAGGACGGCGGCGAGCGGGAGGGCGAGGGCGATCGTCTTGGCAGTCATGCCCCTCTGACCCGGCACGTCCGGGAAATGTGACGTGCCGGGCCGTCGGGTGGTCGATCGGTATGTGGTCATGAAGGCCACCGAAGTCCACACCGCTGGAGCGCCGGTACAGGCACCGACTCGAGTACGACTAGCCGCGCCGGACCGCCTCGACGCGGTGGGCCTGCCTGGTCCCGCCCCACAGGCTGACGATGCCGGCGGCCAGCGCCGTGACGACTGCGACCAACACCACGACGCAGACCAGAAGTCCCCTGAAAACCGCCGAGTTCACCATTGCCCCGCTTCCCCCTGTGGCCCTGCTCTTCTCGGCGGCCCTGTTCACCAGGGCGATCCGGCACGACGAGCTCCCCGGCCGCTGGGTGGCCGCGGACGTGGTCCTCGCGGCCGCGTACGCACTCGTGGTCAGCCGCTCCTACCCGCCGGTCGAGGCGGCTTCGATCAGCAACTGGGTGATCCCGCCCCTGTGCGGAGTCACGGTGACCGCGGCGATCTACGCCGGCCGGTACCGGGTCGCGGCGGTCGCCGTCGTCATCGTGGCCTGGGTGGCGGGGGCCTGGCCTGCGGTCGGCACCGACAGCAAGCTGGAACTGCTCACCAACACCACGATGATGACGCTCTTCGCCTGCGTGGCAGGCCTCACGGGCAAACTGCTGCTGGGCGCCGCCCGTTCCGCGGACTCCGCCACCGGGCGCGCCGTCGTCGCCGAGCACGCGGCGGCGCGGGCCAAGGAGGGCGAGCGACAGAAGGGCCTCATGCACGACCACGCCCTGCAGACCCTGCTGGCCATCGCCCAGGGCGCCCGCACGATGAGCACCGACCAGGTCGAGCGCCTGTCCAGGAAGGACCTCCAGTTCCTGCGCACGATGACGTACGTGGAATCCGGCGGCCCGCTGCTCCAGCTCGGTGAATCCCTGGCCCTGATGATCCGCGGGCACACGGCCCACGTGGTGCTCGACCGGGTGGAGAGCACCATCGCGGCGCTGCCGACGGACATCCCGGCCGAGGTCGTGGACGCACTCACCTCCGCCACCTGCGAGGCGCTGAACAACGTGGTCGCCCACGCCCGGGCCAACTGGGTCCGCGTGACCGCCTCCAAGGCGGCCGGGGGCGGCGTACGCATCACCGTGGTCGACCGGGGCGTCGGGTTCGACCCCGAGACGGTGCTGCGCCGCGGCCTCGACAGGTCGATCGCCACCCGGCTGGCGGACGTCGCGGGCCGGGCCGCCATCAGGAGCACCCCCGGCAACGGCACCACCGTGGAGTTGAAATGGCCTCGGTGATCGAGATCGGCGCGATCGACGACGACAGGATGTTCCGGGACGGCGCCGCGGCATGGCTCAAGGCCGAGAGCGAGATCCGGATCACCACCGCGGCGTCCTCGGTGCCCGAATTCCTGGCCGCCGCGCCCGCCGCCGGGATCGTCACGCTCGACCTGCACCTCGGTGACGGGTCTCTGCCGCGGAGCAATGTCAGGGCGCTGACGGCAGCGGGCCACAAGGTGGTGGTCGTGACCGTCCTGCCCATGAAGGAGTGGGTCTGGGAGGTCACCGAGGCCGGCGCGGAGGCGTACCTGACGAAGCCGACGCACGGGCTGGCCACCCTGGTCGAGGTGGTGCGGGAGATCGCGGCCGGCCAGGTGCCCATCACGGCCGACCACGCGTTCTGGCTCGCCCAGGACGACTGGCCGGGGCGGCCACGGCTGTACCCGCGCGAGGAGGAGATCCTGCAACTGGTCGGGGACGGGCTGCTGCACAAGGACATCGCCGCGATCTACGGTTGCGCGGTGAGCACCGTACGCACGCACCTGACCAATATCCGGCGCAAGTACTCCGACATCGGCCGTCCGTTCCAGCGGCCCACCGACTACCGGGACTGGGCCCGCGAGCGGGACCTGGACCGCGGCCGTCTCGACCCCGGCGAGAGCGGCGGCCCCGCCGCGTAGCCGCGCCCGGCGTCAGCGCATCCAGCTTTCCGTCACGGCCTGGACCGCGGAGCCGTCCAGGTCGGAGAGCTTGGCGGAGACGAAGTCGCGGGCCCAGTCGGAGGTCTGCACCCGGAACGCGGGTTCCTCGGCGGTCAGCGCGTCGATGACCGGCCGGGCCGCCTCGGCCGGGGTCTGCGCCTGGCCGAAGGTCTTCATGGTGCGCTCGATGTACGCCTGGAGCGCCGGGGCGTACGGGCCCGCCGCCGCCAGCAGCGCGGGGACGTCCACGCCCACGCTCGCGACGAACTCGCTGGCCACGGCGCCCGGTTCGATGACCGTGACGTCGACGCCGACGGTCGCGGCGACCGGGGCCAGCGACTCCATGAAGCCCTCGACGGCGAACTTGGCGGCGCAGTAGGCCTCGTTGAAGGGCTGACCGACCACTCCTCCGACGCTGGTGACCGTGATCACGCGGCCCCGCGAGGCGCGCAGGTGCGGCATGGCGGCCCGGGTGACGGCCACGACTCCGAAGAAGTTCACCTCCATCGTCGCGCGGACGTCCTCGACGCTGCCCTGCTCGATCGTGCCCACGCGGCCGGCGCCCGCGTTGTTGACCACGGCGTCCAGGCGGCCGTACTCGTCGAGCACCTCGTCGAAGCAGTCGGTGATGGATCCCTGGTCGACCACGTCCAGGCGCTTGACCTGGATGCGGTCGGCGACGCCGGCCTCGGCGGCTGCGCGGCGCAGCGGGTCGGCCTTGCCGGTGTCGCGCATGGTGGCGACGACCTGCCAGCCGGCCTCGGCGGCGGCCACGGCCGCGGCGAGTCCGATGCCGGAGGAGGTGCCGGTGATCAGGACCGTCTGGGGGGTGTTCGCGGTGGTCATGGGGTACTCCATTCCTGTGTGTGTACACACAATATAGATAGGTGCGCGCACACGCAAACAGGTACCCTCACCTCATGCCGCGCACCGACCTCACCATGGGTGACCTCACCCCTCGCGATCATGCCTTTTACGGTCTGATCTGGGCGGGCACCACGCTCTCGGCCCGGATCGACCAGGCCCTGTCGCGGGCCCACGATCTCCCGCTGTCCTGGTTCGAGGTGATGCTCTGGCTGAACGGCCAGCGCGAGCCGGTCGCCGCCTCCGCGCTGGGGGCCAGGACGCTGCTCAGCCGCAGCCAGGTCTCCCGCGTGGTCGACCAGCTCCAGGCCCGCGGCCTGGTGGAGCGGGCCCCCTCCCCCACCGACGCCCGGTCCGTGTGCGTCGCGCTCACCGCCGCCGGCCGCGAGGCGTTCGCCGAGGCCGACGCCACCCGCCGCGAGGCCCTGCGGGAGGTCTTCGACGACCGGCTGGACGACGCAGACATCCAGGCGCTGGAGACCGTGTGGGCCAAGCTCAAGAGCCGATGATGCGGGCGATCCCGTCGAGCAGCGGCCGCAGGCCGAACTCGAACAGGGCGTCGAGGTCCAGGTCGTAGCCTTCCTGGAGAGCGGTCACGGTCCGCGCGAAGACGGGAAACCGGCCCGACGTGACGAGCGCGTCCAGTGACGAGGCGTGGAGGTCCATCCACTGGTCCTCGGTGAGGCCGGTGGCCGCCTCGCTCTGGGCCTCCTGTTCGAGGTTGACCGCGATGCCCTGGACGTAGCCGTAGAGCAGCACGTGCAGGTCGAACATGGTCACCGCATCGAGACCGTGCCCGTCCAGGGCGCCGAGCATCCACTCGGCGTGCACCATGAGGTTCGGCAGCATCAGGGGGCGGCCGAGCGGGCTGAGGTGGGCGAGCCACGGATGCCTGCGGTAGAGCCGCCACATCGTACGCCCGCCGAGCTCCAGGCGGGTCCGCCAGCCCTCGGGGCCCGGATCGGGGTACGCCAACTCGCCGAAGGCGGCGTCCGCCATCAGCAGGACGAGCTCCTCCTTGCTTCCGACATGGCGGTACGGGGACATCGCGGCCACGCCCATCCGGGCGGCGACCCCCCGCATGGAGAGCGCGGCGAGCCCTTCGGCATCGGCGATCGCGATGGCGGTACGGACGATCCCCGCCCGCGTCAGCTCCTGGTCCGCGGGCGGGACGGCCCGCCGCTGCGGGGGCCGCGGCTCCGTGCGGCCGGCGACGACCGTGGCCGCGCGCGGGCGGGTTTCCACGAGCCCTTCCATGCGCAGCGCGGTCAGCGCCTTGGTGGCGGTGGCCAGCGCGACCCCGTGGTCCTTGGCCAGCTGCCGGGTCGAGGGGACCCGGTCCCCCGGCGCGAGCTCGCCGTCCCGGATGCGGCGCCGGATGTCGGCGGCGATGCGCGCGTAGGGCGCGCGCGGTGCGGTCGGTGCGCCGTCGGCTGTCTCGGCCACGCCGAATCACCTCTCCCAGTTTTTTTCCGGCCTGCCGGCCCTGTACTAGTGCAGAGGCTACCGGCCGCGATGCCTTCAACCAGGGCTTCTGCCCTAGTACAGCTACCAGAAAAGGCCAGTTGGCAGCAGTTCGAGTACGCCGTACATTCAGTTGCGTACACCGTATCGAAGGAGCTTCGACATGACCACTGTCTTGATCTCCGGCGGCGGAATCGCCGGATCCGCACTCGCCCACCTGCTTCGGCGCCGTGGTCTCGAGCCCACGGTGGTGGAACGCTCCCCCGCCCCGCGCCGGGGCGGTCAGGCCGTCGACGTCCGCGGCGTCGCGCTCGAGGTCGTCGACCGCATGGGCCTCCTGGAACAGGCGCGGGAGGTACGCACCCGGATGCGCGGCATGTCGGTACTCGACGCCGACGGCAACGAGATCCACCGGTCCACCGAGGCCACCTTCAGCAGCGGGCGCCTCGACAGCGCCGACATCGAGCTGTTGCGGGAGGACCTGGTCCGCCTGCTCCACGAACGCACGCGCCAGGACGTCGAGCACCTCTTCGGCGACAGCCTCACCGCCCTGACCGAGAACGAGGACGGCGTGCGCGCCGACTTCGCGCACGGCTCTTCGCGCACCTTCGATCTGGTGGTGGGAGCCGACGGGCTGCACTCGACGGTACGGCAGCTGGTGTTCGGTCCGCAGGAGCGGTTCTCCCGGCATCTGGGGAGCTACGTATCGGTGTTCAGCGCGGAGAACTTCCTCGGGCTGGACAACTGGCAGACGTGGCTGCGGGACGGCGACGCGGGCTTCGGCATCATGCCCGTGCGGGACAACACCGAGCTGCGGATCGCCTTCGGCTTCGAGTCCGGCCCCCTCGACGGCGACCACCGCGACACCGGCTGGCTGCGGGGACTGGTCACCGAGAAGCTCGGGGCGCTGCGCTGGGAGGCGGCGCGGCTGGCCAAGGCCGCCGCCGAGGCGCCCGACTTCTACTGCGACGCGATGGCCCAGATCCACGTCGACCGCTGGTCGCGGGGGCGGGTCGCCCTGCTCGGGGACGCCGGCTACTGCGCTTCCCCGCTGTCGGGGCAGGGCACCAGCCTGGCCCTCGTCGGCGCCCACGTACTCGCCGACGAGCTGGGCCGGGCGGGTACCGGCCACCGCGCCGCCTTCACCCGCTACGAGGAGCGCATGCGGCCGTTCGTGACCATCAACCAGGCCCTCGCCACCGAGAACCCGGGCGGCCCGGCCTCCGAGGAATCCGTTGCCCGGGCCAAGAACGCCATCAGGCTCGACGCCTGACGCCTGACACCCCTCCCCGTCACGCGCCGGGCGCCTCGGCCCCGCCGCCGGCCCGGACCGCGTCCAGGACCCGCGCGTGCAGATCGGCCAGGCCCCCGGCCGGCACGGGTACGGGGCTCCCGGTCAGGGTGTACCACTCGTCCGCGCCGGTGTACTGGACGTCGATCCGGGCCAGGCCCTGCGGTCCCGCGGTGGTGGTGACGGTGAGGTCGCCGGTGATGACGCCGACCTCGTCGGTCATCGCCCCACCCGGCCCGGCCTTGACCTGACTGCTGTGCTGTTCGCTCATGAAGGACAAGTGTTCATCATCCCGGCGATTCGCGCCCGACGGGGGCGGGAGGCGGGGGCAGGGGCGGGGGCTGGGGGCTGGGGGTTGTCGCCGTACGAGCGGTCAGAACGGCTTGGCCGGGAGGTACTTGCCGTCCAGGGTGATGACCGCGCGCTCGCCGCCCTCGGGGTCGGCGACCTTCTTCACGTCGAGCTTGAAGTTGATCGCGCTGATGATGCCGTCGCCGAACTGCTCGTGGACCAGGGCCTTGAGGGTGGTGCCGTAGACCTGGAGCATCTCGTGGAAGCGGTAGATGGTCGGGTCGGTGGGGATGCCGCCGTCGATCGAGCCGCGGGTCGGGATGGTCTGGAGCAGCAGCACCGCGTCGTCGTCCAGGCCCAGGAGCTCGGCGACGGCCTTCGCGGCGGCCTCCGGCAGGGGGTGCTGGCCGAGTACGGCGGCGGTGACGAAGGCGACCGACAGGCCCGCGGCGTCGGCCATCTGCTGCCAGGACAGGTCCCTGCGGATCTTGGCGTCGACGGCGGCGATGGCCAGGCCCTGACGGGCGGCGGGGTCGAACTGGGCGTGCACCATGAGAGTGCGTCCTTTCGAAGGGGGGCGCGTTCGCGGGGAGGGAGCGGAGTCAGACCGCGAGGACGGGCCGGCGGGCGGTGGCGTCGTCGAGTTGTTCGACGGTGCCGGTGGGGATGTCGTAGACCCAGGCGTGCAGGGTGAGCGCCTCGGCCGCCAGGGCGCGGGCCACCGCCGGGTGGGTGGCCAGGTTCGCCCGTTGGGCGAGGACGTTCTCGCGCACCAGGGCCTCCACCTCCTGCGATCCGGCGCCGGGGGCCGCGTGGCGCAGCCAGTCGGCGATCGCGGGCGCGGCGCTCAGATCGTGCTGCTCGGCGAGGGCGGTCATCGCCCCGCAGGCGGAGTGCCCGCACACCACGACGTCGGCGACGCCGAGGACGGCCACGGCGTACTCGATGCTGGCCGCGATGCCGTCCGGGCCGGGGGTGTGGGCCGGGACGAGGTTGCCGGCGGTGCGGATGACGAACAGCTCGCCCGGTTCGCTCTGGGTGATCAGTTCCGGCACGACGCGGGCGTCGGAGCAGCTGATGAACAGCGTCTTCGGGCGGTGGGTCGCGGCCAGGTGGGCGAAGAGCTCCGCCTTGGCCGGGTAGACGTCGCGCCGGAATCGGGTGACGCCCTCGGTGAGGTCGTGCACGGTCACTCCCTTCGGTGGCTGTCGCCCCGTGGGGCTGACGAGTTCCACCATGCATGACCTGCATCCATAGCGTCCAAGACGTGATATCCATGCCTGCCATCGATGGCATCTATAATGCTGTGCATGGCTCCGGAACTACGTCATCTGCGCTATCTGCTCGCCGTCGCCGAGCACGCCGGCTTCACGCGCGCCGCCGAGGAGCTGCGGATCTCCCAGCCCACCCTGTCGCAGCAGGTCAAGCAGTTGGAGCGGATGGTGGGGACGCAGCTACTGGACCGCACCGGGCGGACCGTACGTCTGACGGACGCCGGCGAAACCTACGCGCACTACGCCCGGCGGGCGCTGCGGGACCTGGCGGCGGCGGAGCGCGCCGTACTCGACGTCGCCGACCTCTCCCGGGGACACCTGCGGCTGGCGGTCACCCCGACCTTCACCGCCTACCTCGTCGGGCCGCTCACCGCGGAGCTCCACTCCCGCCACCCGGGCATCAGCCTGGACGTGAAGGAGCTGACGCAGGACCGCATCGAAGCGGGTCTGCTGGCCGACGAACTCGACCTCGGCATCGCCTTCCACGGCGCCCACCTGCCCGGGATCGGTGCGGTCGCGCTGTTCACCGAGACGCTCAGCCTCGTCGCCGCCACCGCGCACCTGCCCGGGGGCGGGGGCCCGGGCCTGGAGTCACTGCCCGTACGGGACCTGGCGGAGCGGCATCTGGCCCTGCTCAGCGGTGACTTCGCGACCCGCGGGCACATCGACGCCTACCTCGCCGCCCACCGGGTGCGGCCGCGCATCGCCGTCGAAGCCAACTCCATCCAGGCCCTCACCGAGATCGTCCGGCGCACCCCGCTGGTCACCGTCCTGCCCGACGCCGTCACCGACGACCACCCCCACCTGGCCCCGATCCCCCTGGACCCGGCCCTGCCCGCGCGCACCGTGGCCCTCCTGCGCCGCGAGAGCGCCTACCAGCCCGCTGCCGCCCGCGCTTTCAGCCGGCTCACCGAGGAGCTCGTACGGGACCGCGGCTACCCTCCCGCCCACTCACAGGCTGGGGCTGGGACTACTTCCGGTCCCACTTCTCCGGGGTCGAGCTGGTGACGACCTCGCACACCGCCGGCTCACCCGGGGCGGGCGAGGTGCCCGAGGCGACCTCGCGGATGCCGTCGAGGAGGATCCGGCACGAGGCCACACCACCCGTCTGGGGGCGCACCTCGATCCGGGCCTTCTCGCCGACGTTGATCACCGCCTCCTGGGTCCAGGGCAGCGGGACGGCTCCGACCTGTTCGGTGGAGACACCCGACTTGTACCTGTCGAGGTTCCGGCCGTAGAAGATCTCCCGGGCCTGCGACGTCTGCCCGTCCGCGGCCTTGGCCTCGTACGTCAGGTGCCAGCCGGCCCCGCTGACCGACCTCTTGAACCAGGTCATGTCACTGCCGAGGACGGCGACACCGGCCACGACGACCAGGGCCGCCCCCACCGCCATCCACGCACACCCGTTGCCGCCTCGTCCGCCACGTCCCGCTGTTCTGTCCATGTATGTCACCGTACGTTGACGGACACACGGCACTCTTAAGAGCAAAGTAGGACTTTACGCGCGCCACGTCATACCCCAGGCGGACCTCCCCCCGTCAGCGGATCCAGCTCCCGCCGCCGTCGGCTGATCGAGTCGGGGTCCCATCCCACGTGCGGAACGGACGCCAGTAGCAGCTGGGTGTACGGGTGCTGCGGGGAGTCGAGCAATTCGCGGACGGGGCGGTGTTCCATGGTCCGGCCCCGGTACATGACCAGGGCCTCGTCACAGACGTAGCGGACGACGGCCAGGTCATGGCTGACGAAGACCAGCCCGATGCCGGTGTCGCGCCGGATGTCCGACAGCAGGTTGAGCACCTGCGCCTGCACCGACACGTCGAGCGCGGACACCGCCTCGTCGAGGACGAGGACGGCCGGGTCCACCGCCAACGCCCGGGCGATGGCGGCGCGTTGACGCTGCCCGCCGGAGAGGTGGCGGGGCAGGGCGGCGGCCTCGCGCTCGCCGAGCCCGACCTGGGCCAGCAGCTCTCCGACCCGCCGCGCACGGGCCGCGCGGTCGTGGGAGCCGTGCAGCCGCAGGACGCCGTCGATGGTCGCGCCGATGCCGATCCGGGCGTCCAGCGAGAGGTACGGGTCCTGGAAGACGATCTGGACCGCCTTGGCCCGGGCCAGCCGGGCCGCCCGCCCCCGTACGGACCTGGCCAGCGGCTCCCCCTGGACGAGGATCTCGCCCGCGTCGGGGTGTTCGAGGCCGATCAGCATCCGTGCCGTGGTGGTCTTCCCGGAACCGGACTCCCCGACGATGCCGAGCGCCCCGCCCGAGCGCAGCGAGAAGGACAGGCCGTCGACGGCGACGACCTCCGCGCCGCCGGTGCGGTAGGTCTTGCGCAGCCCCGTGACCTGGAGGAGGGGCGGTGCGGAATCGGTGGCGGTCAACGGTCCTCCCGGAGTTCGGCGGCGCGGTGGCAGGCGACCTGGGCCGGTCCGTGCTGCTCCAGCCGCGGCGCGGACAGGTCGCAGCGGCCGGGTTCGGCGAAGCTGCAGCGGGGCGCGAAGGCGCATCCGGGCGCGGATTCCAGCAGGCCCATGGGAGCGCCGGGGATGGGGGTGAGGCGGGCCAGCGGCCCCGCCAGTGGCGGGGAGGAGCCGAGCAGGCCCGCGGTGTAGGGGTGCCGGGGGGAGGTGAAGAGCTCGGTGACGGGCGCCGTCTCGACGATCCGGCCCGCGTACATGACGTAGATCCGGTCGCTGGACGCGGCCGCGAGCTCGATGTCGTGGGTGATCAGGAGCAGTCCGAGGCCGCGGTCGCGCTGAAGGCGGCCCAGGATGGCCAGGATCTCGGCCTGGGTGCTGACGTCGAGTGCGGTGGTCGGTTCGTCGCAGAGCAGCAGCCGGGGTTCGGTGGTGAGGGCCGCCGCGATCACGACGCGCTGGAGCATGCCGCCGGAGAGCTCGTGCGGGTACTGGTTCAGGTGCCGGGGCGGGTCCGGCAGGCCGACCGCGGTGAGCAGTTCGGCCGCCCTGGCGTTCGCCCGGTCCCGGGACCAGCCGTGGACCAGGCGCAGCGGTTCGGTGAGGAAGTCCCCGACGCGGCGTACCGGGTTGATGGCCGCGCGCGGGTCCTGGTAGATCATCGACGCGGTGGAGGTGCGTACCGTGCGCAGGCTCGCGGCGTCGGCGCCGACGAGGTCGATCCCGTCGACGCGGACCCGGCCGCCGAGCTCCGCGCCCGTGGGGAACAGGCCGAGGGCGGCGCGGGCGGTGACCGATTTCCCGGAGCCGGATTCGCCGACCAGGGCGACGACCTCCCCGGCGCGGACGTTCAGACTGACGCCGTCCAGGATCGGGCGGGCCATCGAGGGCAGTGTGACGGCGAGTTCGTCGTATTCGAGCAGTGTCATCGCGAATCCCTCCCCGCGAGTCGGTCGCCGAGGCTTTCCCCGACGACGTTGAAGGCGACGACGACCAACACCACGGCGACGGCCGGCGCGATGGCGGAGAGCGGCCGGCCCTGCAGCACGGCCGTCTGTCCCTGGTTGATCATGGCGCCCCAGTCCGGTGTCGGCGGCTGTACGCCCAGCCCCAGGAAGGAGAGGGCCGCGAGGTCGAGCAGGGCGTACCCGAAGTTCACCGTCGACTGGGCGAGCAGGGTCGGGGCGATGTTGGGCAGCACCCTGCGCACGGTGACGAAGAGGGCGGAGTGGCCCTGGACCCGGTAGGCGGCGACGTAGGGGCGGGCCTTCTCCTGCACGGCCAGGGCGCGTACCAGGCGTGCGGTGTACGGCATGTAGGCGATGGCCATGGCGATGACCGGGGCCGTCATCCCCTTGCCGAAGAGGGCGACCGCCAGGATCGCCATCAGCAGCGCGGGGAAGGCGAAGACCACGTCCAGCACCCGGCCGACGAGGGTGTCGATCCAGCCGCCCCGCCAGGCCGTGAACAGTCCGACGGCGATGCCGACGACGGTGGAGAAGCACACCACCGCGAGGGGACCGGTGAGGCTGGTGCGCGTGCCGACGATCAGCGCCGAGAACGTGTCGTGACCGCCCTGGTCGGTGCCGAGCCAGTAGTCGGCGCTCGGGTCGAGGAGGGTGTCGCCGAGGTGGCCGAAGGTCGGGTCCTGGGGCGCGAGCCAAGGGGCCAGCAGCGCGACGAGGACGAACAGGACGAGGAGGAAGAGGCAGATCCGGTGGAGCGGGCCGCCGCCGAGGGTGCGGAGCCGGGCGAGGGCGCCCCGGAGGGGGGCCGGGGCCGCGCCGGATGCCTTGGACGGCGTGACCGTCTTGGTTTGCGTGCGTGCGCTCATCGGGCACTCCCCCCTGCCGCCGTGCGCGGGTCGATCAGCGGGTGCAGCAGGTCGACGAGGGCGTTGACCACGACGAACGCGGCCACGACCATCAGCACGATGGCCTGTACGACCTGGAAGTCCAGCTGGTCCACCGACTGCACCAGGAGCGATCCCACCCCGGACATGCCGAACGCCGTCTCCACGATCGCGGTGCTGACCAGCATTCCCGAGACCAGCAGCGCGGAGACCGTCACGATCGGTCCCAGCGCGTTGCGCAGGACGTGGCGCCGTATCACCGTGCGCCGGGGTGTCCCCCGGCTGAGGGCGACCTCGACGTGTTCGCGGCGCAGTTCGTCGAGCATCGACGAGCGGGTCACGCGGGTCACCAGCGCCACGAAGGTGACGGACAGGGCCGCGGCCGGGAGCACCACGTGGTGCAGCCGGTCCAGTACGCCGGTGCCGTTCCCGATCGTGGGGAACCAGCCGAGCTGGACCCCCAGGACCGACCGGAGCAGCAGTGCGGCGACGAAGGCGGGGGCGGCCGCGCCGATGGTGACCAGGAGCATCAGGGAGCGGTCGGTGCGCGTGCCCCGGCGCAGCGCGCCGACGATGCCGGAGCCGACGCCCACCACCGCGATCATCACGGCGGATACGCCGATCAGCAGCAGGGAGGAGGGCAGGCGCGACCAGATGACCGCGCCGACGTCCTGGTGGAAGAGGTAGGAGCGGCCGAAGTCGCCCTGCAGCACCCCTTCGAACCAGTTCCAGTACCGGACGAGGAACGGCTCGTCGAATCCGTACTGGGTGCGGATCGCGGCGAGTTCCTCCGGGCTCGGGCTCCGCCCCTTCACCAGGAACGCGGCCGGGTCACCGGGGGCGAGGAAGAGCGAGGAGAACACCAGGAACGAGGTGACGAGCAGGGTCGCCGCCATCCCTGCGAGTCTGCGCAGCGCCCGGACGGTCCGGGCCGCCGCGGCCGTCATCCCTTGGCCCCGATCTCGGCCGCCCACGGGTAGTAGAGGTAGGCGATGGACGGCTGGACGCCGGTGATCCGCTTGCCCAGGAAGACGCTGACGGGCTGGGTGTACAGGGGCAGCCAGGGCAGTTCCCGCAGGGCGATCTTCTGGGCCTCGGCGTTGGCGGCGGCGTGCTCGGCCGGGTCGTAGGTGCCGATGGCACGGTCGACGGCGGCATCGAAGGCGGGGTGGGACCAGTTGCCGTAGTTGCTGAACGCGCCGGTCTGCAGGGAGCCGTACATGTCCAGCGGGTCGGTGATGGAGGTGTACCAGAAGGTGAGGAAGAGGTCGATGCCCTCGCGTGCGGCCGGGTCGGTGAAGAGGGTCGTGTACTTCTCCGCGGAGACGGAGTCGATCTCCGGCTTCAGTCCGATGGCCGTGGCGGCCTGGGCGACGGCCTGGGTGATGATCGTCGTCTGCGAGTCCAGCGGGCTGGTCGCGATGACGATCTTCTGGCCGTTCACGCCGGCCTCGGCGGCGAGCGCCTTGGCCTTGGCCGGGTCGTACGGGTAGTTCGGCAGGTCCTTGAGGAGTCCCTCGCGGGTCGCGGCGGGCGCCTCGCTCCAGAGGTTGTCGGTGACCAGTGAGCCGGCGACCTCGCCCACCCCGCCGGCTCCGGCCTTGACGATGCCCTTGCGGTCGATGGCCATGAGCAGGGCGCGCCGCACCCGGGCGTCGCCCAGCGGGCCCTTGAGGTTGCTGACCACCTCGTCGGCGACGCTGGTGTTGCGGCCGAAGTAGAGGGTTCCGGCCTGGCCGGTGCGCAGTTGGTCGTACGCGTTCGGCGGGACCATCCAGCCGCCGTCGACCTCGCCGCTCTGGAAGGCGTTGACCCGGGTCGTCGGGTCGGCCAGGAAGACGAACTTCGCGCGGCCGGCCTTCGCCTTGAGGTCGGGGTTCCAGTAGTCGTCGAACCGCTTGAGGGTGAGCGACTGGCCGGAGGTCCAGGAGTCGAAGGAGAACGGGCCGGTACAGTTCACGCCGGTCTGCGGATTGCCGTAGTCCTTGCCGGACTTGGCCAGGGTGGCGGCCGACTCCACGGTGCCGGGGCTGGCGGCCAGGTACTTGTTGAAGGTGGAGTCCGGCTTGGCCAGCGTGACGGTGACCTCCATCGGACCGGTGCGGTCGACCGACTGCACGTTCCGGAAGGGGTAGGCCCAGACGCTGGCCGTGGCGGGGTCGAGGTTGCGGCGCAGTGAGGCGACGACGTCGTCCGCGGTGAGCGCCGTACCGTCGTGGAAGCGCACGCCGGGGCGGATCTGGTAGACCCAGGTGGTGGGTGTGGGGTTGGCGTACGAGGCCGCGAGGTTGGGCGAGGTCGTCAGGTCCGGGTTCCAGCGCAGCAGGCTCTCGCAGACGTTGGCGAGGATCTGGTTGGGCGGGTAGTCGAACGAGTAGGCGTAGTCGATGGTGGTGGGCTCCGCGAAGAGCGACCAGGTGAAGGAATCCAGGTTGCCCGCAGCGGCGGGGGTCTTGTCGGTGATCCGGTACGCGGTGGCCGCGTCCGAGTCCGGCCGGGCGGGGCCGCCGCACGCGCTGGTGATGAGCACGGCGGCCGCCGCGAGGCCGGCTGCCAGGGCGTGGCGGATCCGTCGGGGCCGGGCCGCTCTCGATCGGGCTGATGGCATCGTCTGACTCCTGAGGGTGGGCTGCGAGGGGTACGGGGCGCAGGGCCGGGGCGGCCGGCCGGTGGCTCGGTGCGTCCGGTGACTCAGTGCGTTGCGTGGAAGACGAGTTCGCCGTCGAGGTAGGTCCGCAGCACCCGGGTCTCGGCGATCTCCTCGCTGGGGCGCTCGAAGGGGTTGCGGTCCAGGACGACGAGGTCGGCGTACTTGCCCTCTTCGACGGTGCCGGTGACGTCGTCGAGGTGGTTCGCCCAGGCGCTGCCCGCGGTGTAGGCGGTCAGGGCCTGGGAGAGGGTCAGGGCCTGTTCCGGGAAGAACGGCGGGCAGGGTTCGCGGGTCCCGGGGGCGTTGGGCGCCTCGTCCGGCACGGCGCGGTTGACGGCGACGTGGATGCCCCAGAGCGGGTTGGGGCTGCTCACCGACCAGTCGCTGCCGGCGACGAGGCGGGCTCCGGCGCGCTGGAGGTCTCCGAACGGGTATTGGAGGGCTGCCCGTTCGGGCCCGAGGAAGGGGATCGTCAGCTCGTCCATCTGCGGTTCGTGTGCGGCCCACAGCGCCTGGATGTTCGCGGCCGCGCCCAGGGCCGCGAAGCGCTTGATGTCGTCGGGGTGGACGATCTGCAGGTGGGCGAGGTGGTGACGGTTGTCGTTGGCGCCGTTGGCCGCGAGGGCCCCGGTCAGCGCGTCGAGCACCTCCCGGACCGCGCGGTCTCCCAGCGCGTGGAAGTGGATCTGGAAGCCCGAGCGGTCCAGGATGCCCACCGCCTGGTCGAGCACCTCGGGATCGATGAAGCTGAGCCCGGAGTTCGCGGTGGCGCAGCCGCATCCGTCGAGGTAGGGCTCCAGCATTCCGGCGGTGAAGTTCTCGGCGATGCCGTCCTGCATGATCTTGACGCTGGTCGCCTTGAAGCGGCCCACCTGGCCCGTGCGGCGGCGCTCCTCCAGTTCGGGTATCTGCTCCAGGCCGCGCTCGCGGTCCCACCACAGGGCGCCGACGACGCGGGCGCGCAGGGAGCCCTCGCGGGCGGCCCGCAGGTAGACCCCGAAGTTGTCCGGGTTGCCGGGGAAGGCGCCGATCATGGCGTCCTGCCAGCTGGTCACACCGAGGGAGAACAGGTGTTCCTGCGCGGCGAGCAGGCCGGCGTGCGCCTCGTCCGGCGTGGCGATGGGGACGTGCCGGGCGACCAGGTCCATGGCGCCCTCCTGGAGGGTGCCGGCCGGGGTGCCGTCCGGCTCCCGCTCGATCCGGCCGTCCGCCGGGTCGGGGGTGTCCCGGTCGACGCCGGCGAGGTGGAACGCCCGGGTGTTGACCCAGGCTCCGTGGCCGTCGCGGTTGGTGAGCATGACGGGCCGGTCCGGGACCACCCCGTCGAGCATGGCCCGGGTGGGCGTGCCGCCGGGGAAGATGTCCATCGACCAGCCGCCGCCGCGGATCCAGGCCGCTTCGGGGTGGGCTTCGGCGTACTCGGCGACCACCTTCAGGTAGCCGTCGATGGTGCGTTCCTCGCTCAGGTCGCAGCTGAGCATCTGGACGCCCGCCACCGCCGGGTGGACGTGGGCGTCCTGGAACCCGGGGACGAGCAGTCCTCCCGCGAGGTCGACCACCTCGGTGTCGGGGCCCGCGAGGGCGCGCACCTGGGCCTCGTCGGCGACGGCGAGGATCCTGCCGCCCGCGACGGCGACGGCGGCTTCCACCGGGGCGGGGCCGGTCGCGGTGAAGACCTTCCCTCCCACGAAGACGGTGTCGGCCCGCTGCCCGATCGGCTGCCTGTGGTTGGACATCGACGCATCCTCCGGCTCGGCGGGCGAACCCGCTCGGCTTGTTGTTGAGGAGGAGTGAACGGGAGCGCAACATTGTTGTCAACGGTGTTGCGCTGGCTCTGTTCCACATCGTTACACTGACCGCACCATGCCGAAGCCATCCGACACCCCCGCCCGGTCCAAGCGTTCGGGCAGCCAGCTCACACCCGACGCGATCATCGAAGCGAGCCTGCGCATCGCGGCCCGCGGCAGCGAGGACGCCTTCACCGTCCGGCGCCTCGGCGAGGAACTCGGCGCCGATCCGACCGCGATCTACCGCCACTTCCGCGACAAGGACGAGCTCCTGCTGTCCGTCGCCGACCGCACGCTCGGCGAGGTGCTCGACAGCATCCCCGAGGGCCTCGACTGGAAGGACCGGCTGCGGGCGCTCGCCGACGGCTCCCTGGAGGTCGCGCTCAAGTACCCCGTGGTCGGCTCGACCATGGCCAGCCGGACCACCCGGCGGCCCAACGAGTTCCGGGTGGTCGAGCTCATCCTCGGCGCGGTCATGGAGGCCGGGCTCGAAGGAGCCGAGGCGGCCGTCCACTACCGGATGGTCGGCGACTCCCTCCTCGCCTTCGTCGGCCAGCGCGCCGCCTACCTGCTCTTCGACCCGGACATCCGCGAAGCCGACGAGTCCTCGTGGAGCCGCGAGTACCGCCTGGTCGACGCCCAGGGATTCCCCCACATCACCCGGCTGAGCGCGGAGCTCGCCGAGGTCACGGACGAGCAGATCTTCCACGCGCGGGTCGAGGCGCTGATCACCGCGATCGAGAGGCGAGCCGAGGCGCTGCGCGACGCGTAGCGCTGCGACCGGAAAGGTTCACCGCGCCAGGTCGCCCCCCTCTACCCCCCTTACCCCGTGCCGGGCGGAGCCTTCCCGCCCGGCTCTTCCGTGCACCGTTGGGGGGGGGCCCGGGGGGAACAAGGGGGGGGGCCCCCGCGGAAAACCCCCCCCGCAGACCCCCCGGGGGCCCCGCGCCCCCCCCC